>JAAYCR010000003.1 GCA_012729675.1 Phycisphaerae bacterium
AAAACGGATTTCGGACTTGACAATCGACGGGAATGTCGCTATCTTAAGGCATGAATAGTGAGGCTTTCCGAAACGTTAGCGCCAGAACGGTTCTGCCGCGTTTCGGAGGGTTTTGCAAGTGGCTCTAGTGTTAATTTGTGGCAAAAAAAGGGGGGTTCGACCTTCTGACTCCTGTCCTCTGGCGACCGGAAGCTGGAAGCAGGAAGCTGAATTTGAACAAACAAACCCAATTTCCACTTTTGCAAAAACTATAAGATACTACTCCAAAACTGTTTACTGACAACTTACAACTGTTGACTGAAAAAACAAACCCAAATTTTGGCAGTTGCCGTTCATAAATAGAAATATACCATCAAGGCATGCCATTGGGCGGCGTCTTTACTATAGAAATTCTCGGACTGTCCGGCGTCTGTATTGAGGATAGTCCAGCTCTTTGATATTAAAATATCGGCTGCGCGGTCGAGTCCTGCAAGAGTGTCTTGATTTTGTGCAAAAAAAGAGTAAAATAAGGGAAAAACATTCGGCAGGCTTTTAGAACGTGGACAAGCAGCACATAAACGCGCCTCAGGAGACGGCACAACAGGTGGACGAGGCAGCGCGTCTGTTTGATGAGCACGGCAATTTTATTCGGGCCACCCTTCGCCATTTTGTCCGCGACCCCCAGGAACAGGAAGAACTCTACCAGGACTTGTTTGTCTATTTTGCCCGAAAACCAGTCCCCAAAGACACCGTCCGCGTCAGGGGCTGGGTCTATCGGGTCATCCTGGATCGCGTCCGTGACCGGAAACGCCGCCAGAGCCGCTACAAAGATCGGCTTCAGGACTACGCCTCGAAATGCCCCCCTTCGTCGGGCGGTTCAAATGATCCGCTGTCCGACGAGGAGCAAGTGGCCGTCGTCCTTGCCCGGATTAATGAGCATCTGAACGACCGACAGGCCCGCGCAGTCTTATACAAATATCGACACAATCTTGAGGTTGAGGAAATCGCCCGACGGTTGAACCTGCACCCGAGTACCGTAATGAGTTACATCTCGGTCGGGCTGAGGAAACTGCGAACGCTTTTGAACAAGGACGATCAATAACGAGGGAGACGCTTATGGATTGCCAACACTATCAGGACTATTATTACAGTTACATCGAAGCAGACGATGCTGCGATCCCGCCGGAGTGCCTGGAGCACATCCGCTCGTGCCCGACGTGTCGTGCACAGATCGAGCACTTGGAGCGGTCGCTTTCTGCGCGGGCGGACGCGCCGCCGTCGGCGTCGTACGACCATCTTGCGCTGCATTTTAAGCTGCTCGGTCAGCATGTGGATTGCACGACGATCAAGCCGTTTTTGCCCTGTCTGGCGACGACGTCACTGGCGGTACACCTCCGAACGCCGGTGACGGCCCATCTGGAGGCGTGCTCGGCCTGCCGGGCGGATTATCATAAGCTGTTGTCGCTGAAGCTGACCGATGCGCAGTTGCTCAATGCCGCACGATTTTTTGCAGCAGATGAGCCTCTCGGGGAAGGATTTCCACACGACGCCGGACAGGTCGTGTCGGCAATCCAGCAGCGCCCCGATGCCGATATCGTGACGGTGGCCGAATGGTCCGACAGCGCCGCCCCCGACGCCTTGCACGTCAGGACACTGCACCCCACCGCGGCCCGAACAACACACGCTTGGCCGCGTGCGTTCAAAGCCGCGGCCGGACTGGCGGCGGCGGTGATATTAGTGGCCGTGCTGCTGTTTTTTCAGACGCCTCCGGCCGGGGCGCTCGATCTGCGGCAATTTTATGATGCCTTGGCCGCGGCACAGAATTTGTCCATCCAAACCACCGTCCCCGAAGAGAGCGACCCGATCCAGCATATCTGGATATCGCAGACACGGGGACTGCGGCTCTTTGAATCGGAGGAAAAAACCGTCTTCTACGATCTGAACGCCAGCCAGGTAGTGGAGCGGAACAACACAACGCGTATGACGGAGATCAAACCCGTCACCACGGCCACGCCGGACGATCTGCAATTGCCATGGGGACTGCTGCCGTATAGGGATGTCACGCAAATCGCCGAAGGATTTCAGTGGGAGCGTCTTGATATGCCCCATGACGCATCGACGGTCGTCTATGTCCTGTCATGGACCGACACCGTCATTGGCCGACAACCCCTGCACAAAAAACGGGTCGGTCATCTGGACCGCACGACACATCTGCCGGAAAAAATTGAGTGGTATGAACGGTTCGAGAAGGAAGCGTCATACCGACTTGTGATGACAATGACTGTCGCTTACCCCCAAGACGAGGTGATTCTGGAAGCGGTCCGTCAGAGCGGACTTGAGACGTCTTACGGCCCCCAGCGGTAAAAAGGACCGGCAGCGCCGTCATCGGCGTCGCTCGCCGCCAATTGGGAGGCCCGCAGCGAATCCACGTGTCCGTCGCCGAACGCGGCGTTGACGGCGCGCTTCCAATGCCGGCCTTTGACCGCATCCGTCTGCTGGTGCGGCGCGATCGTGCGGCCGACATTAACCGCAAGTCCGGGCAAAAAGAAAGAACTCAATCGCTCAGGAATTTCAAAGGACACTTTGCTCTGCGGCAAGGTGACTTTCCAACTGATGAGCGTATATCCTGAATCAACCAGAAGCAGCGTACGGCTCGATTGGGACAGTCGTGTGGACTTGGGCGGGTCGCCGAAGAATTCGGGGTCACTGCCCGGATCGCCGATTTTATACACCGCGTAATTGGCGCCATAGTTGCCGCACAGCATATTATCAGTCTTCAGCGATGACGGGCAGCGAAACGACGCATCCTCTCGTGGGGTTTTGCTGTCGGCGATCTGATGAAACCACCACCAACCGCGCCAATCGTCGGCCGCATCTCCGACATAGCCGCCCGGCGGAGCACTCGAAAACCCACCGACACTGCAAAAGCCAAAGGGAAACTGCTCTTCGTTATGCACAAACACCAGCGTCGCCGCGGCGTTCTGCCTCAGATTGACCTGACAGGCAACACTCCGCCCCCGGTCTCTGCAGGCGGCCAGCGCCGGCAGCAGCACCCCCGTCAGCACCGCCACGATGGCCATGACCACCAGACACTCAATCAATGTAAAACCGCTTCGACGCATTCTGTTCTTACAATTCAAGAGGAACGTATCTCGATTTCCAAAACATTCTCTAATTTTTTTGTCTTCAGAAAAATCTGTGGTTTCATTTACGCCACATCGATCTCTTTGCACCGATAGACATTTTGGATCGCATTGAGCAGGGCGACGCCGTCTTTCATTGATTTCTGGAAGGCCTTGCGTCCGCTGCTGAGGCGGACGTGCAGAAGGTCTTTTGAATTTTCGGCGTCTTGAAGGACAGCAGAGAGTCCCGCCTCGTCGCCCAACAACGTTTGAATGGTGTCAATGGCTGCCTTAATACACATCCGATTCAGTTCTAAGTTGTTCGTTCTGAGTTCAAGTAGAGTGGGCCGTACCCGCCGCATCGTTTACTACGGTATCTCCACTTCGTAGGTTTTGTACTGTGTATTACTGACATCATCGGCGACCGACACGGCGATCACATTCGAGTCGGATTTGAGATCGTCGATACGAATGGTAAAGGCTTCAAGGGTGGTATCATAGACCCCGTCATCCGGCTGAACACTGACCCACTGTTCATTGCTGTTGACGGTGTAGGTCACCTTGCCAACAACCGTCAATGCATCACGAACACTCAGCCGCAGAATAACGCTGTTGCCCTGGATTTCAGTCTTGTCGTTTTCGGTAACCGGCGGCGTATTGTCGATCACAAAGGGATCGCTGATGCGCGAGCCGGTCAGCGCGGTGTTGGGGCTGTTGCTCTTGCGGTCGTCGGCGGTGATACGTACCTCGTAGCGGCCGTCTTCAACCGTGCGGCCGTCCCATTCAAAACGCGGCTGGGTTAAATCGTTCTTGAGCAGGGTCCAGCGGCTGCGTCCGACCTGACGAAATTCTATCGTGAAGATCAGCTCGTCACGGTTGTCATCCTGGGCGGTAAATGTAATTTCGATGATGCCGGGTTTATTTTTGTCGCGCGACCGGGCCGTCCGCACGCTGGTTACTTGCGGCGCCAGGTTCGGCACAACATGCGAAACCGCCGACTCGCGCACGACCGGCGTCGTTTCGGCGTCCGGGGTCGTCAGCGTCAACCGGTACTGCACAAACCGTCCAACGGGACTGTCCAGATCCGTCGCGCCGGTCAGCGTCGTTTCGTTGCTCCAAGGTGAAAATGTCGGATCGTTCGGGTCGTTGACATTGCCGCTGCGCGAGGCCATCATAATAGACGTTCCGGCGGGCAGATCGGCCTCCAACTGAATCTTGCCCCATCGCGCCGGCTGGCCGGCGTCAATCAGCGGCGACTGATACACGCCGCGCCGCTCGTAGCCTTTTTCAAGACGAATGAGACGGACCGGATTGGACAGCCCCAGATACAACGCACCGTTCAGATGCGTCAGGGCGGTTATTTGCGACGACAGCGTATCTTCATACGCAATACTTTTATTGTCCGCATCCGCATCGACGGTATAAAGACGTCCGTTGCCGCCGGTTCCAAGCCAGATTGCGTCATCCGATTGTGTCATTGCATAAAAGACCGCCATTTCGCTGAAGACCGTTGTTACGAATCCTTCCGGCGTGATTTTATAAATCTGGCCGGCGGTGCGTGGCGTCGGCGTCGGCGGGGGTGTCGGCGTGGGACGCGGCGGCTGCTCCTCTTTGGCGTCGTCGGTGTTGGCGGTGTTCAGCGTTGTCGCATTTGTGCTCGACGGATTGCTCGCAGCCGAATCGGGGCGGCCCGGCGCCCGAGTCATGGCCGCCGAGGCGGCCCTGAGCTGGGCGGCGGCGATCTGGGCGCTCGTTGCGGCGGCATAGACGTTGCCCGCTTCATCGGTCAACAGCGACGTGATCTCGGTCTGCTCGGAATCATACAGCACCGTCACCTGCGAACCATCCAGCGGCAGCTTATAGACCAGTCCTCGCTGATCGGCTCCGGCGTACAAGATATCGTCGTGAATCGTCAGCGAGAGGATGTTCTTGTCCCTGGCGTCATAAATAATCTTCGCATTCTGACAGAACGGATCCAGCTGAAAGATCAGTCCCTCCGGCCCGGTTCCCAGGTAAATGTTGTTGTCCGCGTCGCGTGCGATCGCGAAGATGTATTGCACGCGGTCATGCTCGAACACCGTCTCGGCCTCGCCGCCAAGCCGGATGAGTTTTCCCTTTTCGCCGCTGACGCCGATCAGCAGCCGGTCGGCCACATCCAGCCCCAGCGCAAAAATGTGCTCGTTGGTAAAGCCGTCGCCGACGGAAGCGTCGCCGCGCAGAGCCGGATAGACCTGCATCGCCTTGTCATTGAGAATACGAATCACCGCGCCGTTGGGGCTTGTCCCGACAAACAAGGCGCCGCGGGCGTCGGCCAGCAGACAATTGACCGTCCAGACATCCGTGAGCAGATCGCCGCAGTCGATGTGCGTTGTCCGCCGCGCCAATCGCAGGGTGCCGGTCGAATCGATCACGATGTTATCGGCGTCGCCCTTGAGAAGATCGGGGCCGCTGTTATGTCGCGTAATGACAGAGGTGATCGCCGGTGCGGCGGCGGTCAGCGCGACCCATAGTCCGAGTACCCACAAGGTACGGTGGGCGGTTGTTCTGTTCTGCATAAGGCCTTTTTTTCCAGGTATTAAGGTTGTTCGACGGTCAATTCAATCTGGATGCCGCCAGCGACAATCTTATCGATCGCGACGCTGTTTTCAATCCAGTTGCGGTACGGCTCGACAGCCGGCAGCCGTGTGCTGTCCTGCATCAGCAGCATCCGCGTCGGCGGCAGGTCGGGCAGTTCAAACCGGCGAAGCGTCAGCCCTGTCGCCGGAACCGGCAGCACCGCATACAGACGGTTGCGCGGCATATTCAGCACACGATCCAGCCCCGACAGCAGCGAGTCGGTATCGACCACACGAAGTCGCTGCGGTGCGTTCTGGGTCAGAAAACTGTTGTACGTCGCGGCGCCGAGCAGATGAAGCGTATGTTTGCCGGCCGGCATCGTATCCGGAACAGTCACCTCCACCCAATGGGTTGTGCGGGCCTGACGAAAGGTCTGCAATGTGACTTCCGCTTTTATCGTCTGCCCCGGCTTGACGGTCGTCTGCGACAGACGCGCCGACCAGAACGCCGCCGTCTGGTCGTCCGGCTCAACAGTGATGTTTATTTCAATCGCTTTGGGCGTTACTTGTTCGAAAGGATTGCTCAACAGGAGGGTCAATGTACTGAGCAGCTCGGATCCTACATCCGTCAGACTGCTGCCGGATGAAAGGTTATCAAACGCAATCGTCTTGTCGCCTTCGACGGTAATGCGCCCGTTATACCGCACCGCATGTTCATCCGGCAGCGGTCCTTGCATCAGCGCTGACGCCATCGCCACCACGCGGGCCACCTGCGGTGTATATTCACGATCCATCGCCAGTTGACACCGGTAGGTGCGCACCTCGGTGTCATTAAACCGGCTGATGGTAATCTCCATGGGGATCATCGTGGGCATTATGCCGATCCGGCCGCGGACAGCGGCATTCTGATCAAACTCAATCGTCCCGAGAATCGGCCCCGGCGAGGCAAACTTGAAAGAGGAATCGCGTCCGGGAACAACCGCATGGACTTTGCCGGCGGCCATTGGAATTTCCACCTGCCCAATCCCTTTGAAACTATGCCCGAAGCCATAGACCGTATCGCCGATCACTTCGGTTGCGGTGCCGACGGCCGCCAAATTGATATCGCCGCTGCACAGTACCGCTGCCAGCACACTGCCCGGTTCGATACGGACGTCCATTGCCTCAGCGGACGCTCCGGCCATCATCCCCGACGGCAAAGGTGAAAATCCCAACCCAACGAAACTCTCCGCCAGGCTGCGGCACACCTCGGCGGGCAGTGACGTCGCCAGCGGCAAAGGGAGCCTGCCCCCGTTGGCGCGTGCGGCCATATGTCTCATCGCCTGCTCATACACCGCCGTCAAATCCAGCGGTGCGGACAAATCCAAGGGCAACGGCCCCGCCCCCGTTCCGCTCTGTCCCGCTTGCGGCAGTGTTCCCACCTTCAGCATATCTTCAATCGG
Organism: Phycisphaerae bacterium; assembly: GCA_012729675.1. Lineage (GTDB taxonomy): Bacteria > Planctomycetota > Phycisphaerae > Sedimentisphaerales > Anaerohalosphaeraceae > T3Sed10-213. Next base: position 7,099 of record JAAYCR010000003.1, read on the forward strand.
ACGCACCAGATACAGCGGCTCCAGCGAGCCGTCCCACCCGGCCGCCAGCGCCCCGGCCAGACGACCGTCGATATAAACCGGCGAACCGCTGTTGCCATGAATCGCCCCGCTGCTCCTGAAGCGTTCATCCGTGCAGACCACGAGAATCATATCGTTGCCGGGCTCACGGTTCCGGACAACACTGAGTATTTTTAGTGGGAATTTTTCAATCTCCGTCCCATACCACACCGTCAGGGCATAGGCCTCCATATCCGTCCGAACTTCATCCAGAGTAATATATTTTGTCCTGTCCACTTCGGCCGACAATGGCAGACAGAACAGTAAAACAGCAGTAAGGCCTTGCAGGAATATTTTCTTGATTCTTTCTGACATTATATATTCATCCTGTATCGTGGGTTTTACGGCCGTAAATAAAAAATATATGTTCAGTATCGTCAAACCACCCTTGCAAGTCAAAGGCAAATTTCCTATAATGACCGAATTAATCGCAACCAGTCAGGCAGGGACAGCCCGCCGCGACCGGAAAAAATAGACTAAACCCTTATAAATCGGAGACCATAATGGATACGCAACATCGCCATGAACTGAAGACCAATGAACTGGCCGACTGGCTGACCCATGCGCCGGAATACCTCAAGAAAAACGCAAGCACCATCATCGGCGTGCTCCTGATTATCATCGCCATCATTACATGGCCGATTTTCAGCCGGATGCGTGTCTCTTCGGAGATAGCCAAAGCGGCCACGGTAACCGAATCGATACAGAACCTGGAGCGTGACCTCTTCGGCGTCACCCAAGCCGCCGAAGAGGGAGGCGAGGCTCGCCGTCAGGCCACCAGTGCACTGCTGGTCAACGCCAACGTCCTGCTTGAGCAGGCCGACAAGATCGACAACCCCGATCTGGCGGCGATGGCGCGCATCAAAGCGGCCCAGGCGCTGCGAACCGAACTGCATTACCGCGCCGAACGCATCGAGACCGGTGAGTTCCAGTCCCGCATCGAACAGGCACGGGGAGCTTACGATAAGGCGCTGGCCTCGGCCACCACGCCGACGTTGAAAGGGATGGCGAAATTCGGCTTGGGATTGTGTGCTGAAGAGCTTGGCCAACGCGACGCGGCGGCCGCGATTTATCGCGAGATTCTCGACGCGCCGGAGTTTGCCGCAACGGTTGTCCCGCTACAGGCCCAGCAGCGATTGGACAACCTGAAGGAAAACCTTGAAACGTTTGTCTTTGCCCCGGCGCCGGCCGAAGAGGTCATGACTATTGATAGTATTCCCGGACAGACGCCGCCCCTGCTGCCGGAAGGCATTCTTGAGTCCGATCCGACAATTTTACCGGAAGACATGCTCGACGAAGAGCCGCCGACGCTCCCGGAAACTCTCCCTGAGGATGCCCCGACTGAAGAGCCGGAACAATAATTTTTTATGACTGCACATCCTATTTCACAACCGAAGGACATTGAGCCGACCACAGATGCTGCGCTGTCGGACGCGTCAGCCCCGCCGGACGAGGAAATTCTGCTCACGCAGGATGAGGCCGACGAACTGGCCGGACAGGAACTTCGCTTCAAAGTCGGCAACAACCTGAAGTATCGCCGTCTGGACAAATACCTGACCGGCCGCTTCAGCCATTTCAGCCGCTCGCGCCTGCAGAAACTCATCGTCGAGCAGGGTGTCAACATCAACGGCCGCCCCGCCAAACCCAGTTGCAAGCTCAACCCCGGCGACCGCATCGATTTTATCTTGCCGCCGCGCGAGCTGCGCGAGTTGATCCCCGAAGACATCCCGATCAACGTCCTGTATGAAGACGACGAGATGCTCGTGCTCAACAAACAGGCCAACCTGATCGTTCATCCAGCTCGCGGCTACAAAAACGGCACGCTGGTCAACGGGCTGGTACATCATTTTCAAACGCTCTCCGGCGGCAGCGACGAACTGCGTCCCGGCATTGTACATCGGCTCGACCGCAACACCACCGGCTGTCTGGTCGTCGCCAAAAGCGACACAGCCCACTGGAAACTGAGCCGCCAGTTTGCCGACCGCACTGTCAAGAAGACCTATATTGCACTGGCTCATGGGGTGCCCGAACTGACCGCCGACCGCATCAACCAGCCGCTGGGCGTCCATCCGCTCGTCCGCGAAAAATTCGCCGTCCGCCCCGACATCGGCAAAGAGGCTGTCACCTTCTACGAGGTGCTGGAGGCCTTTCACGGCTATTGCCTGCTCAAGCTCGACCTCAAGACCGGCCGCACCCACCAGATCCGCGTCCACTTGGCCTACCTGAAACACCCCATCGTCGCCGACGATATGTACGGCGGCAAGGTCGTCTACCCTTGGCAGATCGAAAACCGCCCCGCCGCCCCCGAACAGCCGCTCATGGCCCGCTGCGCCCTCCACGCTTGGCGTCTGGAAATCAACCACCCGACCACGCTGGAACGCATGCACTTTGAAGCCCCCCTCCCCGACGACATGCAAACCTTCCTCGACGCCCTCCGCCAATGGCGAAAAAAATAACATCTCTCCGTCATAATAAACAGACCGTCGTCGTCCCGGAATTTGTCGGCGTGTGCGCAGGCTAAGCCAAGATCGTTTGTTGAGGAATTACACGTATTCGCATTATATCTCCAAGTCATTGATATATAACAGGTTACGTTATTAGCCCGCGACCCGGCCTTTCCTCGCATAATAATCACATAAACTCCTTATTTTCCATGTGTTTATGAAAAAACGCATCCGCATTCACACCCCGCCTGCTTTTGACGGCGGCATCAACTGAAACAGGCCGGAACATAGCCTCACACACAGGACCGCGGTTCGGGCAAGAAAAAGGGTTGATATTTCGACGCGCAGCCGGTAGAATCCGCACACACGGTTCAGTTTGGAAGACAAAATGGCCCCGAACGCCGACAATGCCGACAATAATGAGAAATTCGCCGCCGATACCTCGGTTGAGGCCTTTGTGCAGGGATTGGACGACAAGTACAGGATGCTTGTTGTCCTGAAATCCCAGCTTTACGGGGGCCGGTGGGAGCCGATGCTTGAAGATTTGCAGAATCGGCTGGAAGGCAAACCCTATATCTTCAAATTGGCCAACCGCATCAAAGACGATGTGGAACGGATCGAAGCGCTTTGGGCGTTCGAACGCAACCATCATGTGGACTTGGCGGAGTTCGTGAAGCTGGAGTCCTGACGGAATTATCGGATACAGTTCGAGGAACATTTATGAGAACGGGTGCAATTTTCGCAGCGGCGATGGTGTGTTGTCTGGCAGCGGTGCAGGGTGCGGGGGCCGCCTCGCCGACGTCGGCGGAGGAGTTGGTTTCACCGGAACTGATCAACCGGGCGGGCTGGACGTGGAACTGGCAGACCAAGTTGCCGGTGCGCACCGGCGAAGCGGTCGATCAGATGATGGTGTTTGACGATTATTTATATGTCCTGACAGACACGAATGTGCTGTTTTGCCTGGATCGGATGAACGGGGCGATGCGGTTTGTGCTGCCGCTTAGTTCGCGTCGGTTGCCTGTATGTTCGCCGATCTATCGCGAAAATAAGCTTTGGTTTATGGTGGGCAATGAAATGGTGGTGGTCGATCCGTGGGCGGGAACCATCGCCGAAAGGCACCGCTTTGCGCAGATCGGCAACACCGTTGAGTGCGGCCTGGCGATGAACGACTCTTATATTTATCTCTCCGGCTCAGATAATCGGCTTCATGCCTTTTCACGCGACGGGTACTGGCGTGCCTTTATGGCGACGGCGGATGACGATGCACCGATTGTTTCTGTGGAGACGACGACCGAACGGGTACTGTTTGCCGCCCGGTCGGGAAGCGTTGTGTCGATGGTGTATAACCAGTCGCTGAAAGACTGGCAGTTTGACACGACCGGATCGATTCAGGCGGAGATGGTGGTGCGCGACGGGATGGTCTATGTCGGCAGCCGCGACGCCAAACTTTACAAGCTTGATGCACGGACCGGCCGGTCCGCATGGACGTCGCCGTTTTATGCCGGCGAGCGATTGAATGCCTCGGTTGTATTGGGACGAACCGTAGTCTATTTGCCCACCGGCACGATGGGGGTCTATGGGATCGACCAAACCAGCGGACAGGCCATCTGGCAGGCGCCGGACGGCATCGGCGTGTTGACCGAAACGGCGACGCAGGCCTTTGTGCTCAGCCGCCCGGGCGTGCTGAATGTGATGGATAATACCACCGGCCGGGAACTGTACAGCGTCAATTTCAGCCAGGTCAAGCGGTTTGCGGTGATGATGGATGAGCCGCGGCTGTATGTGGCCGATAAGGACGGCCGCGTGGCGGCGATCACTGTCAGATAAAAAGTTAAAAATTAAAGATCAAAATTGAGGAACCGGCCTTTGGCCGAGCTTTCCAAATTAATAACGAATAGAAATATGTATTTTGCAGCACGGCCATCTCGACCGTGTTCACGGGCTGGGCAGCCCGTGTTTCGTTAATTTATTTTATGCTGTCTGTTTTTTCGAGCGGAAAGGGTCTTCTCATGGATGTTAAAATCAAGCGGGCATTGATCAGTGTTTCGGACAAGTCCGGGCTGGCGGCATTTGCCAAGACGCTCGGCGACATGGGCGTGACCATCATCAGCACCGGCGGCACGGCCAAGGCGTTGACCGAAGCGGGCGTTGCCGTGGTCAGCGTCGATTCGGTAACGGGTTTTCCGGAGATGATGGACGGCCGCGTCAAGACCCTGCATCCGAAGATACACGGCGGCCTGCTGGGGCTGCGCGACAAGGCCGAGCATCTGGAGGCGATGGCCGCGCACGGCATCGAGCCGATTGATTTGGTGTGCGTGAACCTTTACCCATTTGAAAAGACCGTCGCCAAACCCGACTGTTCTCTGGAGGAGGCGATTGAGAATATCGACATCGGCGGACCGAGCATGGTGCGGTCGGCGGCCAAAAATCATAAATACGTAACGATTGTCACCGACCCGGCGCAGTACGACAGCGTGCTGGCCGAGATGAAACAAAAGAACGGGGCAGTCGGCCTTGAGCTTCGGAAGGACTTGGCGCGAGCGGCGTATGCCCTGACGGCTTCTTACGATGCGGCGATTTCGCACTATCTGAGTTGTCGGGCGGGTGATCTGTTCCCTTCGCGGCTGTCGGTGGCGATGCTCAAAGATCAGGAGCTGCGCTACGGCGAAAACCCGCACCAGCGGGGGGCGTTTTATCGTCTGCCGGGCAGCCGCGAGGTCAGCGTCGGCAGTGCGAAACTCCTGCCCGGCGGCACGCCGATCAGCTTTAACAACCTGATGGACGCCAACGCGGCCTTTGAGCTGGTCAAGGAATTTGACGAGCCGGCGGCGGTGGTGGTCAAGCACATGAATCCGTGCGGCTGTTCGGTGGATGCGGATATCTGCAAGGCCTACGAAAAGGCGTATCTAGGCGACGTGGTCAGCGCGTTCGGCGGCATCGTCGCGCTCAACCGCACCGTCGATAAGACGCTGGCAACGACGATTATGGAATCGTACGGCCTGTTCGGCAAGGCCAAAGGCGCGGCGGGTTTTTTTGCCGAGGTGATTATCGCCCCGGCGTTTGACGCCGACGCCGTTGAAGTCCTTCGCACGCTGAAGGCGTGGGGCCAGCGCGTACGGCTGCTGGAAACCGGCCCCATCGACCGGAAGACAATCGACTCCCGCGAATACGATGTCCGCTGCCTGGTCGGCGGCGTCCTGCTCCAGCAGCGCGATTTGGTCGGCTGGGAGCCGGAGACGCTGACCTTTCCGACCCAGGCCAAGCCCACCGCCGCACAACTGGAAGATTTGCGGATCGCCTGGTTGTGCGCCAAGCACGTCAAGAGCAATACCATCACGCTGGTCAAAGACCGCACGCTCGTCGGCGTCGGAGCCGGGCAGATGAACCGCGTCGAGTCGGGCAAGATCGCCATGGGGCAGGCCGGCGAATCGGCCAAGGGTGCGGCGATGGGGTCGGACGCCTTCTTCCCCTTCCCGGACAATGTCGAAAACGCCGCCCAGGCGGGCATCGCCTGCGTCGTCCAGCCCGGTGGTTCGAAAAAGGACGATGAAGTCATCGCCTGCGCCGATAAATACGGCATTGCGATGGTCTTTACCGGAAAACGGCACTTCTACCATTAACACGCGAGTATCGGCTTACGGCGGGCATAAACAACATTGGATGCTGAAATCGTGCCAGGATGAACTGGAAAATGAACAGATCTTTGCACAACAATGCGAGGTCGGATAAACCGAAACGAATGGAGCCGCCACGAACCTTCAACCAGGGCAGGGACATAGTCTATAAAAAAGCCCGGCGAAACAAACCGGGTTTTTTTTGTTTATCGAGTTATTTAGTCTTCTGCTGAAAACAACTCGACCGGAGTATCCGGATAGGCATACTTCAGGCATTCTTCCCCATAGTCAGCCCACCACTGCTTCCACTCCTGCTGTTTCTGGATGCGTTCCTGGTAGCCTGAACGCATCCAATCAAAAAATTCCGGATAATGGGGCGGATTCAATTCCGTTCTTCCATTGGGGACTTGTTTCCATCGCCGAACAGCTCTTCGACAGATACCGCCTGAGATGCTGCGGACAAAAAAATGTGTATCATTGAGATGGTCCAGCATCAACGGAACCAATTTTTGGGCCAGTTCTATGTTTTTTATTACATCCTCTTGAGAACCCTGGATACGCGCACCATTTTCGTCATAAATCACCTGCTCACGCTTTCCGTCGAGCAGCGTTTCCGCAGCACAAACAGCATTATAAGCAACCGATAAAGAGTCATCATTCACAGTCCGATCAATATCTTCAAATGTTAACCATCGATTCCGCTGCAGATAGGATAATGCTGTCGCCCGAACCGATGAGTCTCTATGATTGAACAAAGTGCGAAACGCATCGGAAATTTCATCGCTATATTGGCTTTTCAAATCATCGGATAAGATATATTCATAGACATACAGTCCGGTACAGACAATATCCGTATCCTCACGTTCAGTCATAAGGGGCAGTAGAAATAACGGGGTCTGCTCAAGATTTTGAGACAAATACTGTTGCACGTTGTAGGCGGGCGGATTATCAAACTGCATAGAACTGCCGCTCATACCGGCTCCGTTATCCCGGAGAGATCCCCTGGAAATCCCCTCCCATGACCGAACCGGCTGATATTGTCGCTGACGGACCATTTCTAACCATTGCTCATTTGTGTATTTCGGGACTTTTTGATCAGGATTTTTGCTGCATCCGGAAATAAATACAAACAAGCAACAGATGAGTACACCATATTTAAACCAAGCCATTTTAGTCTCCTTATTTCATTTCCATTCAATACTTCTGATTATCATGCCGGATACATTCCGCCTGAAATAGATTATTATGAATATTATATGTTCTCAGGGCAAAGAGCAAGAAAAAGCTTGTTTATGGGTGGATTTGAACACAAAAAAAGCCGGACTGCGAAAAGCCCGGCTGTGGCAAGGTTCGATCATGCCATGGTAAGGTCATTCATTCGCTTCAACCTCGACCTCGGGCATATTGACAGTAAATTTCTCGGCCGCGACAGTCCGGCTGCCGTCATCATACAGAATCTGTCCGTTTTCCAGCGTAAACGTACATGTCTTCTCCGAACTTGTGATTGTACATTTTAACGGCTCAAAAAGCACTTGCAGCTTTTTGTCTTTCTGGCTTAACGTATATTTATTCCATATATCTAAATTATCCCTGCGATAGTGTTTAACAGAGTCTGATGTCAACACGCACCAGCGATTGCTCCAGCTTTTATCGGTGCAGGTCACATACAGTTGATTTTCGCGGACTTCAAAAACAAGCTGCCCTGTGATACAGTTGCCGTCACTGGTACTTGAGGCGGAACCGCGGGCTTTCAGGTTTTCTGTTAAGCCATACTGTTCGTAAATCAAATTTGTAAAAGATTCAAAGGATTCTACATCAAGAGTCAATATATACTCCTGCGGCTCCGGCATTTTTTCCATTTTTCTGTAATTCATACATTTCAGCCCACCATCCGGATACTGGAAAAATCCCAGAACAACGCATTCATCCTGAGAACCTGCGGGCAGCGGCACAAAAACTTCGCCAAAACCGCCAAGCGTGTACCAGCCGGGAGTCATTTCATCCAGCAGTTCCTCATGACCGGTGTAATCTTCTTTGATCAATTGCTCCCACCTTGACCATGGTTGATAGATATGCGGGTGGTCCATGCATAATTCCTGTTTGGCCTGTGCGTCATCTGATAGGATCGCCTTGATGACCTTTTGGGCCGCCTCAACGCGGACTTTATTGGATTCGATGAATCCGTCTTTCATGTAGGGATAGAGAAGACTGTTCATTTCTTTTTCTCGGAAAAGAGCTTTAGCCCATTCCAGATAATTCGTTCGTCCCGGTCTGGATACAGTCTCGGGCAGTACCCAAGGGTCGGCTCCGTGGTCCAGCAGCACTTCTGCAATGTCATAACGCAAATGAGACCTTGAGAGCGCTTCATGAAGAGGCGATCTCTGGGGGGTCATCAGGTTTGGATTTGCGCCGAGTTCCAAAAGAAATTGTATTAATTCGATGTGTTGTTGACTGTATCGATCATTTCTATCAAATCGCCAGACAGCTTGCAATAGTATTGTAATGCGAGCACCCATGTGCCGGTCATCACGCCATCCGTTGATATCCGCTCCGGAACCGACAAGCAGACGTATCGTCTGCTGATACTGTTGAATCGTTTCGTTGTCTAACGGAGAATAATCAACTTTCTCAATGTAGCTTTCAGTCGCTTTTTCCAAAGGTGTATAACCATCTTCGTTAAGCGGATCAATCGCTGCCCCATGCTCAATAAGAGTCCTGACCATCGGAATATCGCTGTTTACGGCCGCATAATACAATGCTGTATTTCCCTCTTTATAGACGGCATTAACATCTACGTTGAATCCAAGCATATATTGAACGATATCCAGCGAACGGTTCTCGGCAGCCAATCCCAGGCAGGACCGCTTCTGCTGGTCGTTGCTGATAAAATCCGCACCGTGTTCATGCAGCAGCTTCACCAGTTCCAGGCTTCCTGATGCGGTTGCCAGTTCCATCGGTGTCGCCCCCGTATCAGAATCCGGCTCGACATCGGCCCCCTCATCGAGATACTGTTTGACCCGGTCAATGTCTTTTCTGTAAATGGCCATGTGAAGCGGAGTAAAACCGGTGTACTCCGTTACCGCCGGGGTATCCGGCCCGGCATCTGCATTTCTTTTATCTATGATTTCCCGTGTCAGTTTTCGATGGTCGATATAGTTTGGAAGCAAGCTCGGATCAAGCAGTACTATCAAAGAATCATCCAGATCCTTAACATAGATGCGATATCTTTTCTCTCCCCCTTGACCGAATGAGGTCGGATATAAGATACCTCCAGGCGTTACTTCGAATTCAGGAAGGTCGCGTCCAAGATAGTCTCTTTCCTTACGAATCTCTCGAACGCAGAGATAATTGTGTCCGGGATCATAATATCGCTTGTTGTACTCATTCTCTACGCAGATCACGCCGTTTTCTCTTGAATACTCATCCTCGATGATTGTACCATACGGCATTCCATCCCAGCAAAAACGCTCAAATTCATCGTCCTCTTCGGGTTCGGGATGCGTATTCATTGAAAAATATCCTTCTTTATTTGCCGACCAGCCTACATTGTATTCGAAATTGGAGTCACCAATGCTGATGCTTTCACGTAGAACCGCATTTTGAGGATTAAGGATCCATTGGTATAGACTGTCAAAAGAATCGCCTATTCCTTGTAAGTAGTGTTCTTTTTCTTCGGTCGAGAGACCAAACGTGTCAAATTCTTCCCAGCGTCTTCTATCACCCTGACGAACGATAAAATATTCCGGAAGACCATCATGATCTGCAATGATCGCCGCATACGATTGATACTGCTCGGCTTTGACCTGATTGATCGTGTCGATCAGGCCCCTAGTTTCCGAATTCGGACGATAGTCCTCGATCTCAGCATCCCCGGGTACACCCAATGCATATATATCTTCAGGCCCAATGTCTGTATAATCAAACGCATAGCGTCTGCTTTCTACGCGAGTACTATATTCACAGACAATCGGCAAGTCAGTTTGAGTATCAACAAGCCACTTGTGTTGAGTGGTAAAAGGTCCTCCGTTAGGATAAGTTAATTCTATTTCGTAAAGCCAGGCAGATATACCATTATATCTCGCACGTTTTTGTGTGATCACAGCCCCTTTATGCTCTTGCGGTTCCAGCAAACCGTTAATCATAGGCAGCACTTCGCCAACCTGCTTCCGTGCCTCCTCAATATCATCAATAAAACTATGAATTCTGATCGTCCCGCTATGGTACTGGATCATTTCATTTCTTTTCAGATCAATGATTGCTGCGCCGTTTTGTTCCTTGCTTTTAAGAAATACTTTTTGCTCTCTTGGATTATACCACCATTCGGCTGCGATCATTCCCGAGTTGCGGTCTTCCTCGAACATATAAACCCACTTTTGGGCCAGTACATTGTTTACAACATCGGCAAAGGCCGGAGCGGCCCCATCGATTGAGCCGGTGATTTGGTAGATACCGAAAAGTACGCCGATGATGACCATCGCCGCGATGGCTCCCTGTGCCGCCTTCGATTTCATGTTTTTTCTCCATAACGGCTGAATGCGGGCGGCGGTTTTGTTGGAGGCGACATCTTTACAAGCCGCGAGCATCTGTTGGCGCAGCATCTTTTTGTGCTCGGCGGTCGGTCGGTCGTCGATGTTCAGACCGGCCGCGATTTGGGCGAATTGTTTTTCAAAATCAGTCATGGCCCACACCTCAATTTTCAAAACCGCACTCGGCGGCATTCAGCAATTTTTGTAATTTTTTCAGTGCCCGGTGCAGGATCACCCGCACCGACGTTTGCCGTTTGTTGATGATGGCGGCAATCCGGTCATAGTCCATTTCTTCAAAGAACCGAAGCGTGATAATGGTCTGCTCAATCGGCTTTAATTGAGCGATGGCCCCATAAACCACCGTCCAGTCCGGCTCGGCCGCGGCGGTGCTGTCCGGCGATGGATATTGCTGTTGGAGTTTCTCAAAGAGCTTTCGCCTTCGTAAGTGTTTGCGAATATAGGCATTACAATGATTCGTCGCCATGGCGTACAGCCAGCGGACATGCGCATCCGGACCATCATTGGTGACGGCCTCAATCCCTGCCGCCGCGGCCAGAAAAATCGCACCGGTCACATCCTCGGCCACGGTCCGGCAGAACAGCCGGTGCACGCAATAGGCGTAAATCCGGTCATAATACCCGTCAAATAACGCTTCCAATGCCTCGGTGTCTGCCCGTTTTGAGATTTTCAATGTCGCTAATTCGTCGGTATCTCTGGTTTTTTTCATTGTGCCAACCATCATCACAGATATCATTGCGCAGGGAAAGCGATTGTTACAGGAAATTTTGGAATTAACTGACATTTCCCATTTAAACGGTAAAAAACACAATTTCTCCTCACGATATCGATAATTCCACAAAATCCACCCCGGCAAGGTCAAGCAAAATCGATTCCATGCCCGGTTTTCCTCAAAATCCCGTAAATGTCGGGTTTCCCAAATCTGAACACAAAAACTGGTGTAAACAGCACCCATAAGCCCTGTACAATCATAATCTTACTTTTTTGCACGAATTTATATGGGAAATCCGGGCGAATGAAATATATTTGCAACGACGTAACTGTGCTGTATATTTAGCCTGAGTCGATAGTTGTGTAGGGTATGATTTTGCAGAAATTATTCTTAATTGATAAGGAGTATAAATATTATGCTATCAGAAGAAAACAAGGGGTATTTCGAGAAATCAATTAAGCAGTATTATTTTTTAAGCAAAGTTGCTCTTATCCCCATGTTAATCCCTATTGGTATTTTAATATATTGTTCAGAGCGTATATTAGATGAGAAGCCGTTTTCCCTGAATACCCTAATTATGGGGATCGTGTTATTTGTGGCAACTTATGTTGGCTATATGTCTTTAAGAATTAAAGCGGATATTCTTAAAGATATCTTAAGAGGAGATGAACCTGAAGAGTAATACTCTTTTATCAGTTACATATCCCAGAGCGGCCAGCCTATTTGCCTCAGTGTCGTGGATTTTTCCTTTTTATGCGTCTTGCCCTTCACAATGTACAGAAGCCTGTACAAGATAAAACCGAACAACATACCCCCCCCTTGGATCTCGCCAAGGACTCTTTTTATCTACTTCTCAAAGTGCGAAAGATGTTGTACGTTTTCGGCCTGTGCAGCGTCTGCACTTGCTGCTGCAACCAAAGTATCATGCGGGTTGCTTCTGTTAAGTGCTGCGATTGATACGACACCTGATCCATAGCCCGGCAACTCGTTGAACCATTGCTCTTTACCTGTTAGAGCATCAAGGGAGTATGTATAGCCAACTACTGAAGCAATGAGTTGGTGTTCATCAAGCAAGAGTAAAGAGACATAGCCGCGACCTTTCGGTGCTTTCCAATCCCATACGATCTTACCAGTGTGTTTGTCCAGTGCGACGACTTGACTATTGAAACCGACATAGACGAGGTTGTTTTGTTCAGTTGTCATATTACTTCCTTTCCGATGGAGACAAATAGACATACAACCGTGGTTAAAAGATGTGCTCTCACTTCTTTCTCCTTTAAAAACTTTCATTAATCTGACATTTCCCATTTACACGGTAAAAAACATAATTTCTCCTCACGATATCGGTAATTCTACAAAATACATCGTGGCAAGGTCAAGAAAAAACAATCCTATGCACGGTTATCATCAAAATCCCGTCAATGTACGGTTTTTCAAACACATTCGGATAGTTACAGATATCCACTTTTTGACAGACCCTGATTGCTCTGGCGTTCTTAAAATCAGGATTGACAAAAGCCGCATCACCGGAATGTTGCCGTTCAATGCGGCATCCAGAAAAGGGGTCATTTTCTGGTTGTCTATTCCGGCTGTGTATCTGTTGTCTGTCGAATTGGCAGGGGAAGTGTGCAGTAAAGAACCTCCTTTGTGTTTCCATAAATATTTGTTTAAAATGCACTTATGAAACATCTGGCATTTTGGCACGGTGTTTGCAAATTCGTATTTCAGAGTGAGTCAGAGCAAAAAAAGTGAATATTAACCTTTGAAATGGAGGTGCATTATGTTGCTGAGTAAGCGGTTTCCATTTTGGGATATCGAGCGGACGCTTGATGAGATGAATCATGTGTTTGATGTGTTTGGCGGGCCGGCGGGGCTTCGCAGCATGCCGACGGGGACGTTTCCGGCACTGAATGTGTATGACGCCGGGGACAAGCTGGTGGTTACGGCCGAAGCGCCCGGGGTTGAGGCCAAGGATATCGAGCTGAACGTGGTTGAAAACAGCCTGACGCTGAGCGGCAAACGCAACGGCCAGCCGGAGAATAAGGATGGCCGGTACTATCGGCGCGAGCGGTTCTGCGGGCAGTTCAGCCGGACGATCTCGCTGGCCGAGAAGGTCAACCCCGACAAGGCGACGGCACAATTCAAGAACGGCATCCTGACCATCGAATTGCCCAAGGCCGAGGAAGCCAAGCCGCGCAGCATCCGCATCAAAGCGGAGTAAGGGCGCAGTGTGTAATGGGTTAAATTGAGAGATTCGACGAATGTACAGAAATGGAGGTGATTGTTATGACAGATAAAGAATTGACAAAAAAGCAGCAAACCGAAGTAACGCGCCGTGAGCAGTCCCACGAACGGCCGGTGTTTGTGCCGGCGGCGGACATCTGGGAGACGCCGGAGGCGATTGTGCTCAAGATGGATATGCCCGGCGTAGGCCCGGACGACGTTGAGGTCAACGTGCAGCATGGGACAATGACAGTGCAGGGCAGGGTGGCGACTGCGCGCACGGAACGGGTCCTGTATGCCGAGCAGCGGATCGGGGATTACCAGAGTGAGTTTGCGTTGAGCGAGGACCTTGATCCCGACACGATTACGGCGCAGATGAATGCGGGCGTGTTGACGCTGACGGTCGGCAAGGCCGCGAAGGTCAAACCGCGTAAAATCGCGATCACGGCCGGATAATCCATATCGTTCTCAATGACGATGCAGCCGTCTGTACGCAGGCGGCTGTTTTTTTTTAGTTCGTAGTTCGTAGTTCGTTGTAAAAGTCCTTTGGTAAATTCTGTTATCTTGTCGTGCAATATCGGTGTCCTCGGAGTCTTCGGTGGTTTATATGTGATCATACGTTTTTGGGCGAATAGGGAAGCCATGGTAGATCGTCCCCCCTTATGGCATATTCTTCTTTGGTGATGTAGTCGGGTCCGATCCAGTCTATCATCAGTGGTGGGAGCTTGACAAGGTCGATTTTCATTTCGGGCCACTGATT
>JAAYCR010000024.1 GCA_012729675.1 Phycisphaerae bacterium
CAAAGAGCATAATGGGCCGCATATTCGCCTTTGGCCCAATACTGATCTTTGACCCGCCTGACGGCCTCCACAAACCCTTCCCTGCCGCCGTATTCGGCCCAGAACAGTTCCACCGCCGACTGCGCCAACGCGAGTTCTTTTTTCTGAATCAACCCACCGATTTCCTGAACCCGTGCGTCAAAAACCGATTCCGTTTCGGCCGAAAAAGAAGTGGTGAAACAGACCAATAATAATGCCGATAACAAAAGTTGAGAAATGTGCCTATGCCGCCTGTACATCATGACAACTCCTTTCCTGCCGGACAGATCTGCTCCGCCCAGCCGCTGGGAGAATCGCGAAGAAGTCGGGGTAATGCATCAATGGTGAAGCTTTCTAACGCTGTACTTTGCTCTTCTCAATTCTCCGTTTCTGTAATTTTCTTTACAAGCCCTCGTGCAACCCTGTCGATGTCCCCGGGTACCCATGCACAAGCATTAAACACAACCCTATGCCCTCACCCCCGTCCCGTCAAGCACTTTTTTTGAAAAATTCAAATAATTTTTTTGCGATCCGTAATTACCAAGCGAATCACCGAATTCCATTGACCCGTCTGTGGGGGCGGGGTATAATGGGCGGTATGTTCGCTGGGGGTGGTTTGCCCGGTTATCCGGGCGAATCTGAGAAAAAACCCTTCGAACCTGATCAGGCGACCGGCAGGGCGTACCGCCCGCAGGTCTTCCTGCGTAGGGAAGCGAGATTTTTAATCGACTAATCTTATCGAAAATCGCTTCCGGCCAACGAAGCGATTTTTTGTATTTACAGGAGTCTTGATGATGGCGACACAATTGGAACAGGCACGGCAGGGACAGACGACCGACGTGATGCGGCGTGCGGCCGGGCGCGAAAATATAGATGTGGACCTGTTGCGGCAGGAACTTGCGGCAGGACGGCTGGTCATCCCGGCCAACACCGTTCATCTGGCCGACAATCTGGAGCCGTGTGCGATCGGCAGGGCGGTCTCATGCAAGGTCAACGCCAACATCGGATGCAGCAGCGTCCGCTCGGCCCTCGACGGCGAGATCGAAAAGATGAAGGTCGCGCTGGAGGCCGGGGCCGATGCGATGATGGACTTGAGTACCGGCGGCGATCTGGACGACATCCGACGCAAGCTGCTGGCGATCTGCCCAGTGCCGTTCGGGACGGTGCCGATTTATGAGGTCATTATCGATCGTGCCGTTGAGGATATCGATTACGACACGATCTTGAAGGTCGTCGAAAAGCAGGCCCGGCAGGGCGTGGACTTTTTCACGATTCACGCCGGGCTGCTCAGGGAGCATCTGCCGCTGCTGAAGGACCGCGTCTGCGGCATCGTCAGTCGCGGCGGGGCGTTGCTGGCCAAGTGGATGACCACCCACAACAAGCAAAACCCGATGTTCGATTTGTTCGACGACCTGTGCGACATTATGCGGGAGTACGATGTGTGCTTTTCGCTGGGCGACGGGTTGCGCCCCGGCTGCATCGCCGACGCCACCGACGCCGCCCAGATCGCCGAGCTGCGGACGCTGGGCGAGTTGACCCAACGCGCCTGGGACAAGGGCTGTCAGGTCATGGTCGAAGGCCCCGGCCACGTGCCGTTCAATCAGATTCAGTACAATATGGAAATCCAGCAGGAAGTCTGCCACGGCGCACCGTTTTATGTCCTCGGCCCGCTGGTGACGGATATTGCCCCCGGCTACGACCATATCACCAGCGCCATCGGCGGCACGGCGGCGGCGTACTACGGGGCGTCTTTCCTGTGTTATGTGACGCCGCGCGAGCATCTGGGCCTGCCCAATACCGACGATGTGCGCCAGGGCGTGGTCGCCTCCAAGATCGCCGCACACGCCGGCGATGTCGCCCGCGGCTTCGGCAACGCCGCCCAGCGCGACCGCACGCTCAGTACCGCCCGCGGCTCCCTTGACTGGCAGACCCATCTGGACTCGGCCATCGACCCTGTCACCGCCCGGGCGATGTTCGATGAGGCCTGCCGCCAAAGTCGGATGCCCGCCGGCAGCAAAGGCGAGGACTATTGCACGATGTGCGGCCGGGAATGGTGCAGCGTCCGCATCAACAAAGAACTGCGACAAACCATAAAATAGAAAAACTGTTGGTATTCCCGGCGTATTTTGGTATCATACGCCCGCTTCTGGAGAGGTGTCGGAGCGGCTTATCGAGCAGCCTTGGAAAGGCTGTGTAGGGTTTATCCCTACCGCGGGTTCGAATCCCGCCCTCTCCGGTCTTTTTTTCATCCCCCAAGGCGACTATAAGCTATTCTAATTCAATACGTTGTGTGCTTATGCCATAATTTCGGGTCCACTGTCTCTAATTTCCGGGCTAAACGGCACATGGCCTAGGGTTGCCTGATGCCAAACGCCGTCGAGGCCCGGCACCACAGGGAGCCTCAAATTGCGTAAATCCCCCGTTTCCAGTATCCGCAACCTGTTTAGTACCACAAAAAATATATTTAATAGTTGAATCTTGTAATATTAAATGTTATTATGAAATTATAAAATGTTCGTTATTAATGGGGCGGACTTTGCTGAACAGAGGATATCGTATCTTGATTGCTGGTTTTTTGCCCGTGCTGGGACTTTGCACCAATTTGGCCCCCGCATGGCAGTCCGATAATGGTGACGGGACGTACACGAACCCGGTGCTTTATGCCGACTATCCGGATCCCGACATCATTCGTGTCGGCGAGCATTTTTATATGGTATCCACAACATTTGCCGATTCGCCGGGGCTTGTCGTACTGCGGTCAAAGGACCTGGTGAACTGGGAAATCCTCTCTCATGCCGCTTCGGCCCTCGATATGAATGCCGATTATGATATGGTCAACGGCAGAACCGTCTATCGCAAGGGTATGTGGGCATCGAGCATTCGTTACTATAACGGCACGTTTTATGTCGTCGTAAACCCGTGGGGCGCAAGCGGCGCTCGTGTCTATTATGCCGCCGATCCGGCCGGGCCGTGGGATTATCACCAACTGGATCGCGGGGCATACGATCCCGGTTTTTTCATTGATGATGACGGGACAGGTTACATTTTCTTCGGAGACGGATCAATCCATGTTTTGACCTTGAATTCAACCTATTCTGCGGTGGTGTCTCAGACCAACAATGTGGTGAACAGCGGGGGGGAAGGGTCGCATGTGGTTAAACGCGGCGGCTATTACTATCTTTTTAATGCGAATCCCGGGACTTGGCCGTTTCAGTTGCGGTGTTCAAGGGCGACGAATCTTTTTGGTCCATGGGAAACAGGGCATATCTGTCTGCTCGGGACAAACGGCGGCCATCAGGGTGCGATTGTGGATATCGATGATAATGACAATTGGTTTGGTTTCGTTCATCAGGACAGCGATGCGATCGGCCGCATGACGCGGATCGGGCCGGTTTTCTGGGAAAACGACTGGCCGGTCTTCGGTACGCCGAGCAATCGAAACGTAATCGCGGCCACCTATCCCAAACCGATCCTCGGCAAGCCGATTGTGCAGCCGCCGACTTCGGATGACTTCAGTGCTTCGACGCTGGGGCTTCAATGGCAGTGGAATCACAACCCCGATAACACAAAATGGTCACTTACCGAGCGCCCCGGCTGGCTTCGGCTGCGTCCGACGCAGGCGTCCGGGTTCTGGACGGCCCGCAACACGCTGACCCAAAAAGGACAAGGCCCCTGGAGCCGCGGCGAGGTCAAATTCGACCTGCAGAATCTTGAGCCGGGGGATATCTGCGGATTTGGAACCCTCGGAAAATACAGCGCTCATATTGCCGTAAACTGTGACACCGACGGAACCCTCTTCCTGAGCATGAACGTTCTGCAGGATACTTCAGCGGGCGTTCAAACCGATACGCGCGTCGCATCCGTGCCCTTTGAATCCGATACGATACGGCTGCGAATGGACTTGAATTTTCAAACGAATACGGGGCTTTTGTCCTATAGTGCGGATGGGTTATCCTGGATATCACTGGGGGGAAATTTCCCTTTGGCGTTTGATTGGGCGACGGGAACCTTTCAAGGTGAAAAATTTGCCATTTTCTGTTATAATCCTGACCTTTCCGGCGGTTATGTCGATGTCGATTCTTTTACCTTTAGCGACACTCTTCCTCCCCCTCCTCCCCGCTCGGCCTATTTGCGGATCGAGGCGGAAGATTACGATACTCAGTCAAATACCCAGACCGAGTCGTGCAGCGAAGGCGGCCAAAATGTGGGCTTTATCCAAAACGGCTCTTATCTCGTTTTCAAAAACATTGATTTCAGCGGCGGCGCGATTACATTCAACGCCAGGGTGGCATCGAACGCCAGCGGCGGTAACATTGAGTTGTATCTGGACAGTTTGACCGGTCCTCAGATCGGAACCTGTGCGGTAACAAACACCGGGGGCTGGCAGACATGGACCACTCGCTCCTGCCCGGTCAGCGGCGCTGCCGGGATACATGACCTGTTCTTGAGATTTACCGGGGGCGGCGGCTACCTGTTTAATGTTAATGGGGTCCAATTCATCCGCTATGGCGACATGGATGGAAATGGTATTGTGAATGCAGATGATTTTCTGGAGTTTGCCGGCTATTGGCTTGAGAACAACTGTGATTTGGATATAGATGGCGACTGTGTCATTTCGCTGAATGAATTTGCTGTGTTTGCTCGCAATTGGCTGGACGAGTGATTTGATCCTAACGATGACCGGTCACTGCTAATGGACAAGGAGATAAATGATGCTTAAAATGTATCGAAATGCTGCCAACGTCAACACAGTTGTATCGGCTGTTGTCCTTGTTATGGCGGCATTCGTATGGGCTGACAATCCGATCGTACAGACCCTTTACACCGCCGACCCCGCTCCGCTGGTGCATGACGGAGTCTGTTACGTCTATACCAGTCACGACGAAGACGTATTGGTGGATAACTTCTTCACCATGAATGACTGGCGGTGTTATTCAACAACCGACATGGTGAATTGGACTGATCTTGGCTCGCCGTTGTCCTATACGGACTTCAGTTGGGCAAGCGGAGATGCCTGGGCGGGTCAATGTATCTACAGAAACGGCAAGTTCTATTTTTATGTTCCCATGAAGATGAGATTCGGCGGCAAAGCCATCGGCGTGGCGGTGGCAACCGACCCGGCAGGGCCGTTTATCGATGCGCTCGGCCATCCCCTGGTGGGTGACGATGGCAGTTGGGGCGACATCGACCCGACGGTATTTATCGATGACGATGGCCAGGCCTATCTGTACTGGGGTAATCCCTACCTGCATTATGTAAAATTAAATGAAGATATGATTTCGTATTCCGGCGGGGTTGTCGATGTGCCGCTGACTACGGAGAGTTTTGGCGTTCGCAGCAATGACGACCGAGACACCCAGTATGAGGAAGGGCCATGGCTGTATAAGCGTAACGATTTGTACTATATGCTGTTTGCCGCCGGGCCGATACCTGAGCATATCGCGTATTCGACCGCTCCCAGTGCTACCGGGCCGTGGACATTCCGAGGCGTCATTATGGCCAGCCAGGCGACGAGTGCCTTTACCAACCATCCGGGAGTGTGCGATTACAAAGGCAATTCGTACTTTTTTTATCACAATCAAGCTTTGCCGGGCGGCGGGGGCTATCACCGTTCGGTATGCGTGGAACAATTTACCTATAATGCCGACGGTACCATTCCGACGATTAATATGACCACCGCCGGTGCGCCGCAGATCGACACGCTGAACCCTTATGTGAGAACGGAAGCAGAAACGATTAACTGGGCGTCAGGCGTAAAAACGGAAGTCTGCTCTGAAGGCGGCATGAATGTGACTTCGATTTCAAACGGCGACTGGATACGGATACGCGGGGTGAATTTCCTGACCGGGGCCAACAGCTTTAAGGCCAGCGTCGCCAGTGCCGGTTCCGGTGGAAACATCGAACTGCGTCTGGACGGTACAAACGGTACTCTGATCGGAACCTGTCCGGTACCGAATACAGGCGGTGCTCAAACGTGGGCAACGGCTGCATGCGCTGTCACCGGTGCCTCCGGGGTTCATGACTTGTACCTTCGTTTCACCGGCTCCGGCGAGGATCTGTTTAACCTGGACTGGTGGCAGTTCCAAACGGATTCAATCACATTTGCAACGGTCAACATCAATGGCGATAACAGGTTGCAAACAATTGACGGTTTCGGTTTTTCCAGTGCGTGGAGCGGGGCGCTCTCCAGCGCCAAAAACAATGCCCTCTACAATACTCTTGGCATGTCGCTTTTGCGTATCCGCATCGATCCAAACCGGTATTGGAATGAAGAGACAGCCAATGCCGCCGCAGCACACGCCTATGGCGTTCAGGTTCTGGGGTCTCCCTGGACGCCGCCGGCATACATGAAAGACAACAACAACGTTGTCCATGGATCCTTGCTGCCCGAGTATTTCGACGACTATGCCGACTACCTAAGCCAGGCAGCTAACAGTATCGATCTGGACTTTGTATCGCTTCAGAACGAATGCGACTGGGATCCGGATTATGAAGGATGTGTCTGGACGCCGGACCAGTTAAGGACCTTTTGCAGGGACTATGCACAGAATATCGGAAGACCTGTCGTTATGCCGGAATCGCTCAGATTCAACGACAGCTACTCCGATCCGACACTGAACGACTCGCTTGCGGCCAGCCATGTTTCAGTTATTGCAGGTCATTTCTATGGCGGCGGTAACTACGTGCACCAAAATGCGATCAATAAAGGAAAACGCGTCTGGCAAACAGAACATTACATCGACGACACACAGACCAACATGGCCAACTGCATTAAGATTGCCAAGGAAATCAATGATGCCATGAATAATCGGTTCAATGCTTATTTTTGGTGGTGGGTTCCTGATTATGACAGCAGCGTTAACCTTGTTAACACGAATGGGACGATTTATAAAAACGGGTACACCATCGGGCAGTTTGCCAAGTGGATCCGCCCCGGTAAACAGCGCATCGCAACCACCTATAATCCTGCTTCCGGGGTTTATGTCACCGCATACCGCAACGAAGGAGTTGTCATTGTCGCGGTTAACACCTCCGATTTATTAGCTGTTCAGCAATGCTTCCTGGAGAATCTCAGCGGTGTTACCCAGTTTACGGCATATCGCACTTCATCTTCTGAGAATATGGCCAACGTGGGCACGTTTAACGTGTCCGGCGGATCGTTCCAAAGCCAACTGCCGGCCCAGAGCGTTACGACCTTTGTTCAGAGCGGGGGTAACGACATGCCTATTCCATCCGGCTTGATCGCCGATGATACGCAGAACGGCCAGATTAACCTCATCTGGACAGGTTTAACGGATGCAGCAAGCTACAACGTTAAACGGTCGACCACCAGTGGTGGTCCTTATACGATACTTGCGGCAGATGCACCCACAGCGGCTTTCAGTGATTCCACCGTGATTCCCGGCCAGACCTACTATTACGTCGTCAGTGCCAATACCGACGAGGGTGAAAGTCTCGACAGTAATGAGGCGACTGCAATCAGCCTTCATGCACATCTGAAATTTAATGAAACCAGCGGAACTACCGCGGCGGATGCGGCGGGCAACGGATGGCACGGCACACTGGTCAACGGGCCGACGTGGGGCAACGGAAGGTTTTCCAATGCCGTATATTTGGACGGATCGAACGACCGTGTCAGCCTGCCGACCGGTGTGGTCAACGGCCTGACGGACTTTACGATTTCCACGTGGGTGTATTTGAATGCGGCCAGCCAGTGGTCGCGCGTGTTTGACTTTGGAACCGATACGACCAACTATATGTTCTTGACGCCCCGTGCCGATTCGGGTTTTGTGCGCTTTGCCATCCGCACCCCAACGGTGAATGAACAGGTTATTAACGGCACTGCTGCGCTGCCGACGGAGCAGTGGACACATGTGGCCGTTACACTGGGCGGCGGGACGGGTGTTTTATACGTCAATGGTTCGGAAGTCGGACCTAACAGAGCGATGACGCTCACCCCGACTTCACTGGGGGCCACCAATAATAATTTAATCGGTTACTCTCAATGGAATGATCCCCATCTGAACGGGCGTGTGGATGAGTTCCGCATCTACCCGGCGGCTTTAAGCGGCAGTCAGGTGAAGACACTTTATGCGTCACAGATTCCTACCGCGAGACCCTCGACTCCAACAACTCCCGTGGCGATAGCGATTTCCAGCAGCCGGATCGATCTGACATGGGACGCTGTTCCCGACGCGACCAACTACAACGTCAAACGCTCCACTCTCGACGGCGGCCCCTATACCCTGGCAGCCAGTGTTGGCGGAGCACACTATAGTGATACGGGATTGTCTGAAAAGTCAACGTATTATTATGTTATCAGTGCCGTCAATAGTATGGGGGAAAGCATGGACTCAACACAAACCGAAGCAATAACCCCGGCGATTCCGCCAGCGGCGCCGTCCGGACTGACGGCGACGGCCGGCGATGTTGTGGTCACACTGAACTGGAATGCCAATAGTGACGCTGACTTAGTGGGGTATAATGTCTATCGCTCGACAACATCGGGCGGCGGATATACACTGCAAAACGGAGATATCTTGATCGATCCGGAATTTGCGGATGATGATGTTATCCCATACACGACGTATTATTATGTAGTTGTCGCTGTCGATGAGGATACCCTTGAAAGTGACTATTCGAACGAAGTTTCGGCGGCGCCGATTGACAGTGACCTGATTCCGCTCAGCGGAGCCGATTTTGAAAGTGGTTTCGGCGAGTGGGTGAACATCATCGGCGGCGATTCCCATGACTGGACACGCTACTCCGGGGGCACGACGACCCCCAACACCGGGCCGTCCGGCGGGGCCAACGGCAGTACGTGGTATGTGTACCTTGAGACGTCTCCGGGCGGCGCTAAC
>JAAYCR010000025.1 GCA_012729675.1 Phycisphaerae bacterium
GCATCGTCTGGGACGATCTGACACAACACTTAAAGAAGCTGTCCAGTGGAACACAAATTGTCAAAGAGCTTGGGCGACTACTGATCGCCGCATAAATCTATGTTTAAAAAATCAGTCAACTTGAGTACATAATACGTTTGATCTGTAGGAGGAGAACTAAGTCTCAGTGTGGCTCCGTCATTAAGTTTTGTCACTTCGCTCCTTTTACCATTTGCGTTGACCTGAATTTGCGGCGGATATTTCTTTGTTGCTGTGCCGAACCAAGTTTTCGTCATACCGATAATCTCAAACTGATCGGGATTATATTTGTCCAAAAAAGTAATCGGCACGCCCATAACGCCGTCGTAGTCGCTCGGGATTGCGTCAGTAAACGGCACCTCTATGGCATTATAATTGTCGTAATTGTCATATTTTCTTTTGCCTTTAACCTCTTTATGTTTGCTGTACTTCAAATTTTCTTTCATCGTCATAAGCGGCAATGGCTGGTGACGCCTTCCGTGGTCGAGATTGGTGAACCAACGAACGCCTTTTATGCGCAAGAATTTCCTTCCTTCATTGTCCACCCTCCATCCGGCCGCAGCAATTGGGTAGCTATCCGGTACTTCAAATTCACGATCACCGCTGGAGATGCTTGGCCCAAACCACATTTTGTTTTCCATTATTATTGGAAAAACTTCTTTGTAGGTAATCGCGTTCATATTGCCGATAATGACAAATTTTTTGTTGAAGTCAAAAAGTTGATTAATGTATTCGCGAAACAGACTGAACGGCGGATTTGTTACGATGATATCTGATTGTTTAAGAAGGGCTATACATTCAGCGCTGCGAAAGTCGCCGTCGCCTTCAAGCGGCGACCATTCGTTGTGTTTGTTTGCCTTTAACTGTTTCGCAACATCCTTTAAGTTGAACTCACCGTCACTGTCTATGTCATGCACGTTGTTGATGATGAACTTGTTAGCGGTAACCTTGGGGCGACCTTTTGGCTTTGCGGGTTTATCATTTTCGCAAAACAATTCCAACTGTGTATTGGCTATGGGTGAGGGTTTGTAGCTGGTGGTGATAAGCTGTTTCAAACCGAGTTTTTTGAAATTGAGCACGAAATAGCGAAAGAAATTGCTCTCGTATGGATCGTCGCAGTTGCAGTACACCACCTTGCCGCGGAAAACATCGGGGTCGTAGTCCAGGTACGCTTCAATCTCTTTCTGAATATCACCGAACTGGGTATAAAACTCGTCGTTCTTTGCCCTCTTGGCGCTCGTAAGATTCTTGTTTGCCATGTTCTTTCCTGTTACATCGTTATCATTCTCATGCCCCAACAATGATTGGACAGGCCGTAACCGCGTTAGTTAGTGTCTGAAAAAATTTGGCGTGTGATGATGGAATGCGCAAAAAAAGAGGGCACCGCTACATCGTGCCCTACCAGGGACCGCCAGATCCCACAGGAAACACGCAAGCAGTGCCCCGTTTGGGGCACTGACTCCTTTGCGCGTTTTCCTGTTTTCAAAACTGGCGGTTTTGGTAGGAACGCCAAAAGTTCAGTGAACTTTCAAGTTATATTTTTATTGTCTTACTGTTTTTTCCGTTATGCTCTCTAAAAATTCTTATCAATTGATCCACAATCCGCGTCCATCCGCGAAATCCGTGGTTAAAATCCAGACCCTTTTTACCCGATAGCCCGCCATTAATCAACCCCCCCGCCAAAATTCTCAACCATTTTCACCTTGGATCACACATTTTTTATATTCTCTCCTCAATCTATCCTGTTATCCCGTCTAAAAAACCCGTTAATCTCTGTCTAACCGTACTTTTCCTTGGAACAGGCATCGGTTAACGCTATACTGCCCACTGCCGGGGCGGTCGGCGGTTGAAACTGACCTGTCATTGCATATAGTAATTCGATAAATTGAAGTGTTGAGGATAATACATCCGGCGAAGTTGCTTGTCGTCCCTTGAGGACGGAGTGGATTGACGAAAGACCCAATGGGGCAAGGTTGTATCGATGGTGATATTGGCGGGTATTGATGAGGCGGGGTATGGGCCGCTGCTGGGGCCGCTGGTGGTGTCGGCGGCGGCACTGGAGCTGCCGGAGGAGGTGCTGCGCTCGGATTTGTGGCAGCTATTGGGCAAGGCCGTGGCGAAGGAGAAAAAGCATCTGAAAGGTCGCCTGTTGATTACCGACAGTAAAAAGGCCTATACGCCGGCCGTCGGGGTCGGGCATCTGCGGCGAACGGTCTTGGCGGCGCTGGCGACGGCCGACCCGGCGGCGGCGCATCCGCAGACCGCGGCCGAACTGCTGGGGCGGCTGTCTCCGGCGGTAGTCGAGCGACTGACGGAGTACCCGTGGCATCGCAATGTCGATGACCTGCCGCTGGGCGAGAATCCGCAGGCGGTCGATGTGACAGCGGCGATGCTGCGGCGAAGTCTGGACGAGCACAGGATGCGGCTGGTGTCGCTTTCGGCGCGGTGTCTGGATGTGGGGTTTTACAACCGTCGCGTGGAGGCGGTACGGAACAAGGCGAGGGTGCTGTTCGGGGAGTTGTGCGGGCTGATCGATGAGATCGTGCGCAGCGGCCAGGCCAAGGCGTTTCAGTTCATCATCGACCGGCAAGGGGGGCGCGTCAATTATCATCAGAAATTGCTGCGGATGTTCCCGGATGCCGAGCTGACCATCATCCGGCAGGACGAGAAGATGAGTTCGTATGAGATGGGGCTGGGCGGCAAATCCGTTCGCATTCACTTTGCGGCCGGTGCGGACGGGCGTTTCTTGCCGGTCTGTCTGGCCTCGATGGTCAGCAAATACATCCGCGAGGTGCTGATGGAGTCCCAGAATGCGTTTTTCGGCCGGATGTGCCAAACGCTGCGGCCGACTGCCGGGTATTGGCAGGACGGACAGCGATTTGTCAGGGATCTGGCAGAACAGTTGCCGGATTTTGTCTATGACCCGAAAAAGTTTATCCGCGTACAATAAATATTTCTCATTTCTGGCGACACCAAGGAAGTTTTTTTCGGACGTGGAAGACTTTTTTGCCGATTCGTTCGGTTTTTGTCAGGTTCCGAGTCGCCAATTGCCGATAGTAGAGGAGAAAACAAGACGGATCGTTTGAGACTATGGATGGCCAATTATGGATACTGGAAATTCAAGATTTAAAGCTACGCCTTTGTGTCAGTTCGGGCCAGGCGGCGACTTTGTGCAAAGCTGGCACGGCTCGGCCGTGAGTGAATCGGATTCAACGTCCGGTTCGCCGCTGAGTCGCGTGCTGACAACGATTGCCGAGTTGCTGGGGGTAACGATTCAGCCGGAGAT
Organism: Phycisphaerae bacterium; assembly: GCA_012729675.1. Classification (GTDB taxonomy): domain Bacteria; phylum Planctomycetota; class Phycisphaerae; order Sedimentisphaerales; family Anaerohalosphaeraceae; genus T3Sed10-213. The sequence continues at coordinate 3,305 of JAAYCR010000025.1, forward strand.
ATTGTCCGAAATCGCCTGCGTGCTGCCGCAGGACGCAGCCGCCCCCCCCGCCGCAACGGATGCCGCTTCGGTACAGTGTAAAAAGGAGACCACTCAAGATGCCGACCCAAACCGAAACCAACGCCATCACGCCGCGTCAACTGGATGTGCTGATGCGGATCGAGGCCTTTCAAACCAGCCGCTGTTATTCGGCGACGATTGGGGAATTGGCCGAGACGTTAAACGTAAGTCGAGCCACGGTGTTCGAACACGTCGCGGCGCTGCGCGAAAAAAACCTCATCACGCAGTCGAACGGCAAGGCACGCTGTTTGCAATTAACGGCACGGGGAAACCGGTTCATCGAAAAGGCTCGGCGGCTTGAGTCGAAATCGACCGAGCCGGACGCGCCGACGACCTTTGCGACCGATGACGGTTGGATGCTGGCCGGGCGGGTGTGCGCCGGTTACGGCATTGAGGCCGTAGAAACGCCGCAGACCTTTTCGATGGCGGCGATCTTCGGCCAGGGCATGGGGCTGTTCGTGCTTGAGGTCGTCGGCAGCAGTATGAAGGACGCCGGGATATTCGACGGAGATTATATTATCTGTCGCCCTGCGGCGACGGCCGAAAACGGCCAGATTGTCGTTGCGCTGTTGGAAGGACGGATGGCCACGTTGAAACGCTTCTATAAAGACAGCAAAGCGATCCGCTTGCAGCCGGCCAATGACGCCTTTGAGCCGATGTTGGCGCGGGACTGTACGATTCAGGCGGTGGTGACGGGAGTAATTCGAAAGTTCCAACGCGATAGAGGCTTCTGATGGCACGAAAAACGGCACAGCCCGAAGACGGCATTCTGGTCACGCGAAATCTGGTCAAACGATTCGGCCAAGCGATGGTGCTGGATAACATCTCGCTGGCGATTGAGGAAGGCAAGACGACCGTAATCATCGGCCCCAGCGGCTGCGGCAAGACTGTCTTTATGAAGCACTTGATTGTGCTGGAACGTCCATCTGCAGGCGAGGTGTTTTTTCACGGCAAACGGATCGACCATCTGCACGAACGCGACCTGGCCAAAATCCGGATGCAGTTCGGGTTTTGCTTTCAGATGAGCGCGCTGTTTGACAGCCTGACAGTCTATGAGAACATTGTGTTTCCGGTGCGTCAGCATTATAAGGCGGTCGATGAAAAGGCGCTGGATGAGTTGGTCAAGCAGAAACTGGCGATGGTGGGGATGGACGGCTACCAGCAGCACTACCCGGCCGAACTGTCCGGCGGCCAGAAAAAACGCGTTGCACTGGCCCGCGGCATCGCGCTGAACCCGGAGGTGATTCTCTACGACGAGCCGACGACGGGACTGGACCCGATTACCTCGGACGTGATTAACGAACTAATCCTCAAGCTCCAGCGGGAATTGAAAATCACCAGCGTCGTCGTCACACACGATATGAACAGCGCCTACAAGATCGGCGACCGCATCATTATGTTCCACAAGGGCAAGATCATCGCCGACGGCGACGCCGAGCATATCCGCAACCACCCGCACGACGTGGTGCAGCAGTTTATTCAGGGCAAGGTGGGCGAAGCGGAGCTGGCGGCACTCCGGCTGGGCGGAACGCGGTTTGAGACGCAGTTTATGCCGGAAGACTTTCGTTAAACCGGCGGCCTCCGCGGTCATTTCCCATCGGGCGCCGACGGGGTGTATGAGCCGAGGAGCATGGCCATCCAGCGGGTTTCTTTGTTGGTTTGGAGGGCGATCTTGACCGTCATCGTCAGCGGCACGGACAGCAGCATCCCCATCGGGCCGAGCACCCACCCCCAGAAGATCAAGGAGACGAACACCACCAGCGGCGACAGTCCCAGACGCTGGCCCATCAGGCGAGGCTCAAGAAAGTTGCCGATGGAGACATTGATGACCATGTACCCCAGAAACGTAAGCCCTGCCACAGACGGGCTGTGCTGGACAAGCGCCAGGATGATAGCAGGCACCGCGGCGATTATCGAGCCGACGTTCGGCACAAAATTCAGCAAAAACGCGATCAGCCCCCACACGACCGGATAGCTGACATTCAAAATCATCAGCATGTTCATCACCAGCACGCCGGTCAGCAGGCTCACGGCCGTCTTAAGCGCAAGATAACGCTTGACGTTGTTGGCGATCTGGCAGAGGTTTTCGAACGCCTCTTGGGAGTTGATCGCCTCTCGAATCTTCGACGGCAGCGCGGAAGCCTCCATCAGAATAAACACCATCAGCAGGTAGATCAAAAAGCCGTTCTTGAGCAGCTTGAGCAACTGATCCAGCAGGTCGCGCATCACGTTGACCGCGGCAGGGACGTTAGAGCGAAGAAAATTTTTGATCGGTTCCTGCGGGGCCGTTCTCGGAAGGGGGGGGGGCGGTGCAGGGGCCGGCACCGGTTCCGAAGACGCCTCGTCCTCTTCCTCGTCAGGCTCTTTTTCTTCGAACCAACTGAACACCCCTTGTTCATCGATCCATGTAATCAACCGGGTGCTGTGTTCGTCGAGGCGGGTGGCGTATTCGGGCAGTCTTCCAGTAAAATCGGTGATGGACGTAGCCAGAACGGTTCCAATCAGCAACCCGATGGCGAGAATGACCAGCGAAATAATGAGAATGGCCAAAAAGGAGGGGATTCCGCGTTTTTTCATCCAGAACAGGGTAGGCGTACTGATAATGGCCAAAAATACTGCCAGCAGCAACGGAATGACGATGTTGGATGCGGCCTTGATGCCCGCGATAACCACGACAAATGCCGCCGCGGAGATGAGGAATCGGCCGGAATGCGGGAGCATGCTCTCGCCAGGCGGCGCCAGCTGCTCACCGCTTTCAGGCGGATCCTGTTTGGGTGGTTGCCCGGTCATCTTTTCCGTTCGGGTTTTACGCTTGTTCTTCTTTTGCACAATGGCCGTATCTTACCCACCCAAAAGCCGCCGGTCAACTGAAATCCGGCGGATTGACCCAGCACACGAGATCATTGCGGCAGAACAGACGTACTTGCCAGCGACACCAGCAGTTCATAGGGGATTTGCCGGATCGCTTCCAGTTCATTCAACGCCCGTTCCGCCGCCTGCCGGACCGCTGCATCGGTATCCTGCGCCAGGGTCTTTAACAAAGCCACCCGTTCGGGGGCAGGGGTTTCGCGAAGATAATGAATACCGAGAATCTTTAGATCGGCGTCGTTCTGCTCGGCAAAATAGGCCGCAACGTCCTCGCGATCACGCTGGGAAACATACTGGTCTATGATCGACCGGATCCGGTCCAATCTGTTCTGTTTCTCTTTCGGCTCCGATGACAGGAACGCCGTCGTCGCCGTATCGTCACCTAAACAGATCAGGTAGTTTTCAAACTCCTCAATAAACCACTCCTGTTCGTAGCGAATCTGATCGTTCCGTTTGTTCAGATCGTTAAGGATATACCGAGCCAGGGGAAGTAATCTCTGACGGGGAATTTCCCGGAGGATGCCGATCAATTGGCTGGGATAGTCGATTTGATCAAGATTGATTTTTTCCCAGCAGTCGATATACATTTGATCCGTCGCAAGGTCGCCCATACGAGCCAGATACTGAAACCGTTTTTGCAATTTGCTCTCCTCTCTGGAAGGAAAAGAACTGTCGATGGCTGCGGATAATTCCGGCCAGTATTGAACAGCCAAACTTTTTTGCCCCCGTTCAAGATCGGAAAATACAAACTCCGGCGGAGATTTTTCATGATTGTGCATACTGGTCGTCATAAGCTTTGCCATCTGAAGTGTAATATCCGAATGTTTTTGCCGAAACTCTTTTCCGGCGGGCGTATCCAACTGCACCAGATGGTATATCCACTTGTTCACATACTGGCCTTCGGTGTACTCTCGGTCCTCATAATCAAGCCCCATGCCTTTAAGCCGTGGTTCCCGGTGAAACTGCCGCAGCAGGTACTCTTCCAAAAGACTGCCGCCGAGACTTGCGGCGGCCCCAACATCGCCGCGATAAGCGATATAAAGCGGCGCAATTTCCGTTTCAATCAGATTATCCCGGTGGGGCTGTTCGGCGTCCAGCTTCTTATCCCATAAATGCAGCGCATGGCGAATCACCGAAACCGAAGCAGGCACCGGTTTATAAAACTCATTTTTAGGATCGTGGTTGTAGGTCCAGTACTCATCGTATTCATGGCTCCCACTCTTTGAACTATACAGACTGCGTCCGCTCTTAAGCGCCTTGCTGTAATCCGCCACCAGCCGGTTCACGTCCAGCATATCGAAAATCAACCCCATCTCCCAGCCCTCAACGCCGCCGGCGTCGTATCGCATCGCGGCATCCGCTTCGTTACAAATTCGCTCAAAAACAGCTTGGGCCGTTTGCCGGTCAACGGCGGTAAAACCGTATTTCAAGCGAGCCGCGGCATCCATCACCTTCACAAAACCAGGCTCGTCTTTGGCCAGTCGGCGCAATGTCCATAAATCGCCTTCATCGAACGTTGAATAGGCCTGCCACCATTCGGAATCAACGGTGTAATTGCTTAATCGTGCTTTCTGGAGCAGCGATTCAAAGCGTCTGTTATCTTCTTGTATCAGCTTCTCACGATCGGGAAAATAACCCCCAAAACTGTATTCATACTGCCGGTACCACCTGCCGCCGCCGCCACCGCCGCCGCCGAGTCTACTTTCAGCCCATTGGTCATTGAATTTAATCTTGGCATAGTATTGCTGGTTGTCTGCTACATACGAATGACGCGAACCGCCAAGGTTTTTCGTTTCCCAAAAGGTAAATTGAAACCAGGGTTCGGCAGGCTGTCGGCTGTTTTCATCCTTATACCCTTCCGGCGGTTCGGCCATAAACGGTACTTTTTCCCTGAATTCGTCCCACGTGATCGTCAGCGGCATTTTGCCCAGATAGACATTGTTAATCCAGAGTTCTTCGCCGCCGGCGAATTTACCGCTCATCCGAAACGTATGTTCCACCTTGGGCGCAAACATCGCTTCCGGCAATACCCTTTCCATTAGACCGCTATCCGGGATAAATCCATACCCCGCCATCACAATCGCGGCCAGGACGATCCCGAAGCTTGCTCGCCAATAGGTTATCGCCACACAACCGAGTAATAACAGTAAGGCTGTCACCGCAACGATTATCTGGACGCGCGCAAGTCCATGCGGAAGCAGAGACAGATTCTGCGGTATGCCATAGGTGGTGGCCGCGGTGAAGAGATAGAACGCCCCCGCGATACACAGCAGGACAATGCATTCGGCGATGCGGCTGATGCGGCTGCCGGCCGGCGCCGTCGCGGCGACGAAGTTTTTGTGTCTTGAGCGTGTAAACCCCAGCACGCGCAAACCGACAAGCACAACAACCGGAAGACCGATCAAAAGGATAAAAATATGCATCATTTTTGCACCTCCAGTGTTCGATGAAGCAAGAATCCCGAAATTGTATAGGTCGCGATCATCACGGCCGCCAGCAGCCCGTACACCATCACAGACCATGGGGCGTGATTTCCGAAAGGCACCAGGGCCGAGGGCGTGAAGAACAGCCCGACGGACAGCAGCATCCCGCTGCCGGATGACCGGGTCGGTTGTGCCTTGCGTATCCAGACATAATGAAACATCGGCAGCAAAATCGCATACCCGAACAGCCAGAACCACACGGCGGACATTTCCCTTGCGGCCATGATCGGCAGATACGGATTGCGAAACCAATCCTGCAACGCGCTTCGGCCGCCCAGCCCGATCAGCAAGGCCGCCGGGAGCCACGCCACGAAGACGGACACGACGCTTGCCAGCATTTTATGCAGCCACAGCACGTCGCGTGAAAACCCGCGCGTATAGATAAACGCAAACGACCGGCTCCGCACACGCCCCAGAATGAATGTGATGGCGACAGAGTGAATCAAAATGAACACCGCCGCCCAGGCATTGTTCCAGAGAAAGTACTTCGGGTACAGCAGGACAAATAAAATCGATACGCTCATCGCCGCCGCATTGACCGGCCAAAGACATCGCAGAAAAAATACAAGCAATGACGATTTCATCTTCATTTTTGAATCTCCCTGTGAGCTTGACTGTGATTATATTCGGCCACGGACAGATAAAACGCCTCCAGATTGACCGGACGAACCGTAATCGCCGCCGCCAGCGACGCCGTATCCATCTTGTCCGCCTTCATCCAGAACCGCGTCCCGCCGGAGACGGCCTGCGAACCGAGCGTTTCGGCCGACAACGCAAAATCCGGCACCCGTTCGGTTTCGGGAACAAAAAGCTCGCGCACCTGTTCCCGGATGTCTTCGAGGTCCTCATGCACAAGCACTTTTCCGCGTTTGAGGATGATCACTTCATCGGCGACGGTCTCGATGTCATTAATGATATGGGTCGCCACCACCGCAAGCGAATCACAGTCCGACACATGCCGCCGCAGATGTTCGTACAGCTTGATACGACTGGCCGGGTCCAACCCCTCGGCCGGTTCATCCATAAAAATGACGTCGGATTCAGACCCCAGGATCATCGCCGCGCGAATCCACTTTTTTTGACCTTTACTGAATTCGCCGAAGGGTTTACGGGGATCCAGCTTCTGAATCGCCAGAAAATCACCCGCCCTTTTGGAGTTGAATGGGCTAAGCTGCGACTGGAGTTGGAAAAGCTGCCGGGCGTTGTACCCGCCGGGCGGTTCTTCGCCATCGCCCATGTAAGCGATCCTGCCGGTAATCGCCTGCGGCAGTCTGCGTGAAGGATGCCCAAGAATATGAGACCCGCCGGCAGTCGGTTCCAACTGACCGATCAGCAGATGCAGCAGCGTGGATTTCCCTGCACCGTTGGGCCCAAGCAGTGCGATCACCCGGCCGCGTTCCAAGGTTAGGTTCACATCCGACAACGCTCGAAATCTCCCGTAATCCCGGCTAAGATGTGTTGCGGTTACAATTGCGTCACTCATTGGATTTCTCCTGAATACCGTCTTCCACCTGTTTAATGATGTGCATAATCTCTTCTTTGGACGCACCGATCCGACGCCCTTCGGAAAAGATGCGTTTGGCCATCTCCTCGATCTGGGCCTGTCGAAGATCAGCCGGCGATACGGCCTGATTCTCCGTCACAAATACGCCCTGCCCCTGCTGCATCACCGCCAGCCCCTCGGCGCGAAGCTGCTCATAGGCCTTAACGACCGTGCGGGTATTAATGGACAGCTCTGCGGCCAGTTCGCGAATGCTGGGAAGCTTTTGTCCGGGCTGAAGCTGGCCGGCAGCGATCCGGTACTTGACCTGCTCGACGATCTGCCGGTAAAACGCCTCGCCTGACTGATTGTCCAATCTAAAATACATCGCACATCCTCTGTTTCAACTGTTGTAGTTAATATACAACAGTTCGGGAAATATGTCAACCCCTAAAATATTATTTTTGAAAATAATTTTTAAATTTTCGACAACTCCGGCCGCAAATCAACACAAGGCATATAATGCCTTTTTAAGGTAGATCACATCCGACTATTCCAATTAATGCGGCCCGGAATAGATAAACCAAATGATTGTGTTTGCCAAACACAAAACTTCTTGATATAATACCCCTCAGTCGGGCGCACCGCCCGAATGGAGGAAAATATGAACAGAAAATCCCGACCCAACTCAAAACTAAGAACCAAATACTACGAACAATGAACTACGAACTAAGAACTAAGAACTACGAACTAAGAACTATTTCTGCCCTCAGTGCCCTCTGTGTCCTCGGTGGTAAAATAAGCAAAATTCGACCTTCTGACTCCTGTCTCTTGACTTCTGACTCCAGAAAAATGAACAAACAAACCCAATGTTCTATTTTGCAAAAACCATAAAGTATTATTCCTCAACTGTTTACTGATAACTGCTCACTGATAACTGAATAAAAACAAACCCAAACAAAGCCAAAATACCCAAAGCCTCAACCTCGATAGGAGTGCTTCGGACGAATACTGGCGAAATGGACAAGGGCGGACATCCTGATTGGCCGCCATCCTTCCGGATGCCCTCTCGCAGACGGACTTTCTGTTGAAACTCCGGACATTTTCCAAACTTCCCCGGCAACAATCGCCGATAACCGAAGTATAGATTGAATATTATTACCAAAGTCAGTAAAATACTATCAAGATTCAAATGGATTTATATTACTGTATTGGTTTTTTATCTTGAAAGGGCACTTTATGATCTTATTGTATTTTATGCGTTTTTTATTCTTCGTAACCGCCACATCGTTTCTCTTTATGAGTTACTATGAAACCGCCCGCAACACAGAGGATATCTTTGTCTTTATCATGGGTATAGCGCTAACGGTGTTGGCAATCGTGGTTGAGTGGCTCACGCCGAAAAAATCGCTGGCGTCGCTGGCGGGCGTCTTTTTCGGCCTTTTGGTCGGCATGTTCGTCAGTTGGGCGATTGCCCGCGTGATTGAGATGATCAATGTCATCTATTTCGAGCTGCAACCGAAAACGCTCAATTTGGTCATCTGGTTCGTCGGAGCGTGTATCTGTTACTTGTGCATCAGCATTGTCCTTCGAACCAAAGACGATTTCCGCACGATTATCCCGTATATCGAGTTTTCTCGCCAGACCAAGGGACTGCGCCCGCTGGTGCTGGACACCTCGGTCATCATCGATGGCCGCATCGCCGACATCGCCCAGACCAAGCTCTTTGACGCCCCGCTCATCGTGCCGCGATTTGTCCTCAATGAGCTGCAGCTTGTGGCCGATTCCGGCGACAAGATCAAACGCAACCGCGGACGTCGTGGGCTGGATATGCTCAATAAACTCCAAAACAGTCCGAACATCGAGGTCAAAATCGACGACACCCCCCCGCCCGGCGTCGAACCGAACACCGAGGTGGACCAGAAGCTCGTAGCGTTTTCCAAAAACTGCGACGGAAGACTCGTCACCAACGACTTCAACCTCAACAAAGTCGCCTCCCTGCGCGGCGTCGATGTCATTAACATCAACGAACTGGCCAACGCCCTCAAGACCATTACACTGCCCGGCGAGGCCATGCAGGTCAAAATTCTGCGTCCCGGTGAGGAAGCCACGCAGGGCGTCGGCTATCTCGAAGACGGCACAATGGTCGTCGTCGAAAACGCCAGCAGCCGGATCGGCCAGCAGGTTACGTTTGTCGTCACCAGCGCCCTGCAAACCTCCGCCGGCCGTATGATCTTCGGCAAATGCGAGAACGGCTCGACCGCCGGTGGACCGGGCAGCCGCAACAATACCAATCGACAACAACCGACGCGATAGGGGGCGTGATGTTTGACGCCTGCCCCGACCGCACCGACACCGACAGTCTCAAGTGGTCACGCTACCGCGGCAGAGACGTTTTGCCGATGTGGGTGGCCGATATGGATTGCGTCTGCGCCGAACCGATCCTTGACGCCCTCCGCCGGCGCGTCGAGCATGGCGTGTTCGGCTATGCCGTCGCGCGTCCTGCCGACACGGATGCCGTCATCGACTGGCTGCAAAACCGCCACAACTGGGCGATTCGCCGCGAATGGCTCGTCTGGCTGCCCGGCCTCGTCCCGGCCCTCAATGTCGCCTGCCGTGCGTTCGCCGACCCGGCTCAGGACGTCGCAACCTTTACGCCGATTTATCCGCCCTTTCTGTCGGCCCCGGCGTTCTCGCAGCGCCGCCTGTTGACCTGTCCGCTGACACGTCACAGCGGGCACTATACCTTCGACTTGGACGCGCTGGCCAAAACCGTAACCCCGCAGACTCGCCTGCTGCTCTTATGTTCGCCGCACAATCCTGTCGGACGACTCTGGACGCAGGACGAACTGCTCGCCGTCGCCGACTTCTGCCTGCAGCGCAACATCGTCCTCTGCTCCGACGAAATCCACTGCGATTTGGTGCTCAATGAAAACCGTCGCCATATCCCCACAGCTACCCTATCGCCGGAAATTGCCGACAATACCATTACGCTGATGTCCCCGGCCAAGACGTTCAATCTGCCGGGCCTCAACTGCGGCTTTACCGTGATCGCAAACGAACACCTTCGCCGCCGGTTTGTTCACGCCGCCCGCGGCATCCTGCCGCACGTCAACGCAATGGGCTATACCGCCTGCCGCGCCGCGTTCAGCGAATGCGGCCCATGGCAGCAGGAACTCATCGCTCATCTTCGCGCCAACCGGGATTTTTTATGCGTCCGCATCAACGCCCTGCCCGGCCTCTCCGTCTCGCCCGCCGAGGCGACCTATCTGGCTTGGATTGATGCGAGCGGCCTGAATACCGAGTCCCCCGCCCAATGGTTCGAACAAGCCGGCGTCGGCGTTTCGGACGGCAAGGACTTTAACGGCCACGGCTTTGTGCGATTAAACTTCGGCTGCTCCCGCGAGCAGGTGAAAGAAGCCGTGCGGCGTATCCAAACCGCCATCAACACACGATGAACATCCGATCCGTTACCGTCTGGCGTTGATCACAGAAATAGGGTGCAGCACAACCGCATCGCACAGCGTCTCGATCTGCATCTTGCAGGCGGCGCATTCGGTCAGGATGATGTCCGGCTGATAGGCCTCAATCGCCGCCTTCAAGTCGCCGCTAATGGATTTGGACAGCACGCGGTTCTTGGCCTGCATTCCCGCCGTACCCGCCAGTCCGCAGCAGCCACTGTCCAGGTCGTAAACCTCCAGCCCGCACAGGTCATTGAGCAGGCGGATCGTCAGGCCGCAATCCCGCATCGGCCGCAGATGGCACGGGGTGTGATAAGCGATTCGCTGGCCTGCAAACGCCTGACCGTTTGTCTTGAGTCTGTCCCGCACGTCGGGATGTGCCTGCATCAGCTCATTGAGGTACCCCATCAACTCGACCGTCTGTTCCGACACGAGGCCGGCCACCTCGGAATCGTCGATCAGATGCAGTTCGCTGCCCATACACAGCGCCGCGCTCGGCTCCGAGCAGACCACCCGATAGCCCTTGGCCGCATACGGGCCGAGCTGCGACAGGTTGTATGCCATATCCTTCCGCGTCCGCTTAATATCCCCATACACAAACGCCGGCATCGGGGCGGGGCGCTGTTGGGGCACGACGACCTCTACGCCTGCCTGCCGAAGCACGTCCAGTACCGCCCGCCCCAGCGCATGGTCGTTGTAATTGGCAAAGCTATCGACAAAATACACCGCCCGGTCAACCGGCGATGCGATGGGCGTGGCTTCTGCCGGCAGCACCCGTGCCTTGCGTACAAACGACCCCCGCTCGAAATGCGGCAGCCGCCGGTTGCGATCCAGCCCGATAGTCTTTTCCAGCAGCCAGCGCGTGATGGACAGCTCCATCACCCAATTGCTCAGCGGCGCAAACGTACTGGCCACAATACTCAGCCAGTGATTGTGAATCAGCGTAAACTCCGCGGCGGTAAAGCCCGTATGTTTGGCCAACTGCGCCCGCGCCTCGATGACCAGCTTGGACACATCCACCCCCGCCGGGCACTCGACCGAACACATCTTGCAGTTGACGCACAGCGCCAATTGCTCCTTTAATTTTGAATCTTCCAGCGGCTGTCCCGCCTTCTCAGCCGCCATCCACGCGCCGATCAGATTTGCCTTGGCTCGTGACGTGGCCAACTCCTCGCCGGTGCCGCGAAAGACCGGGCACATCCGCGCCCCCGGCCCCGTCGCCAGGCACACGCCGCAGCCGTTGCACTGCTCGACCTCCAGCCGGTACTCATCCGGCGCAAAATGCAGCTCCGTCGCAAACGGCGCCGCGGCCATCATCCCCTCAATCCGCAGATGTTTCGTCATCACATCTGGGTCATCGTTGACAATCTTGCCGGGATTCAATATCCCCGCCGGGTCGAACAATTGCTTGACCCCCTTGAGCAACTCGTTATAGGCATCGCCGTATTGCCGCCGCACATACGCCGCCCGCAGCAGGCCATCGCCGTGTTCGCCGCTGATGGTTCCGCCCAGCGACCACGCCAGCGTAAAGACCTCGTCGGCAATCTTCCGCATCGCCGCCACATCCTCGGCCTTTCGCAAATCCAGATACGGCCGGATATGCAGTTCGCCGTCACCGGCGTGGCCGTAATAGGCCATAGGGAAATCATATTTAAGACTGATCAGCTCCAGCCCGGCGATATAGGCATCCAGCCGACGATGATCGACCGAGACATCCTCCACAAACGCCAGCGGGTGTGCCTCGCGTTTATCGCGATTGAGCAGCGGGACGGCGTCCTTACGCGACTTCCACAGCCGTGTCTGCCGCGGGGCGTCATAATACTCGCTCGCCCGCGTCGCCAAATCCCCCACCGCCCTGGTCGTGGCCGCGATCTTGTCCCGCACGGCCGTCTCATCCGCCCCCGAATGCTCCACCAAAAGCGTCGCCGCACACGCCACCGGCAGGATATCCCGATACTGCGGCAGCGCCTGATGCGCCATCATCGCCAGCCGCTGATCCATCAATTCACACGCATCCGCCCCGCACCGAACAATCACCGGCACCGCGTTCGCCATCGCCTCAAACGTCGCAAACTCAAACTGCAACAGCCCCCGTACAGCCGCAACCGGAACCGTCCGCAGTGTGATCTCGGTAAACACCCCCAGCGTCCCTTCCGACCCCGTCAGCAGCCGCGCCATATTCACCGCGCCGTTCTCTACCGTGCTGTTGAGTGTATAGGCACACCGATTCCGCTTGGTCGCCGGCTGTGATTTTCTTATCAATTCCTCATTCGGTTCCAAGAGTTCCCGACACCCCTCAACGATCCGGCGTCCTTCGCCTTCCGGACAATCGGCCGGCCGCATCCCGTTCGTGAATGAACAGACCGTCCCATCCGCCAGCACCGTCCGCAGCGTTTCGACGTGTTCGCTGATATAGCCGTATTGCAGCGAATGCGCCCCCGTCGCATTGTTGGCCACCACCCCGCCGACCACCGCCCGATTGCCGCTGGACGGATCCGGCCCGATCTTTCGCCCCCATTTTGCCAAATGTCGATTTAAATCATCCAGCACCACCCCCGGCTGAACCCGCACCCACGCCCCATCCTCGGCCGTCTCCAAAATCCGCGTCATATACCGCCGCACATCCAGCACGATGCCGCTGGTCAGCGATTCGCCCGCCACGCCGCTGCCCGCCCCCCGCGCGGCGACCGGAATGCCGTGTTCCGCCGCATATCGCACCGCCGAGACCACATCCGCCTCATCCCGCGGCATCACCACACACTGCGGCACAATCCGATAAATACTCGCATCCACACTGTACGCAATGCGGCTGAACACATCCACCCGCACATCGCCCGACACCGCCTGCGCCAGTTCCGCCCCCATCACTTCAGCCGTCTTATTCGTCGCCAATCCCGCATTCCCGGATAAAACTCAGTTAAAACAAATACATAAAGCATCATTATACCCCCAATCCCCCCCAAACATCCAGCCATTAATCTCTAAAGCTTCCACAAGGCTCGTCTCATCGGCTTGGGGCGGCGCACATCAGTAACGATCTGTCTGTCTTGGCCGCAAACCGACATTCAGAAAACATCGATGAAATTTAAATATCGGGCAGTGTCGCGGGACAATCTGAAATATTTATCATAAGTATTGCTAATTAAAGAATAACAATAATTGATAAAATATTGTTGACTTAATGGGTTTTGGGGCGTAAGATAGAGTTTTGGAATGGGTAAGTGAAGTCATGGTATCTTATTGGAAAGCAACGAATGTCATTAATGCCGAAAGATCAGGGGGCGGACGATGTCACGGGCGACGGGGCGGGGGTTTGAGAATATCGTCTTTGCGATGGAGTTTCTCAAGCGGCAGAACCAGTTGGTCTGCGGCGAATTGAGGGATACGACGCCGGGCTTGAATGCGCACGGCAAACACGTTATAGTGGTTGGCGGCGGCAATCGACAAATTGCTTTCAGCATATAAAACCAAGAACTAAGAACTATTTTGCGTTTTGCACTGGCACAACTGAATGTAACGGTCGGCGATCTTGCGGGCAATCGACGCAAGATGGAAGATAGTCTGCGGGCAGCGACGGAAAAAGGAGCCGATTTACTGGTCTTTTCCGAGCTGGCGCTGAGCGGCTATCCGCCGGAAGATTTGCTGCTGCGTCCGCGGTTTTTGCGCGATTGCCAGGCGTCGCTTCATACGCTGGCCAAACAAACCGGCTCGATGACGATGGTGGCCGGCTTTCCGGACGGGATGCCAGATAAATGTTATAACGCTGCGGCAGTCTGTCGGAATGGAAAGGTCGTGTCGGTCTATCACAAAGGGCTGTTGCCCAACTACGGCGTATTTGATGAGAAACGTTATTTTGTCCCCGGCGCATCGCCGGTGTTTCTGGAGATCGCAGGCGTTCGAGCTGCACTGACAATCTGTGAGGATGTGTGGGATATTGAATGGCTGGATTCATTTCTTAACGGCGATTCACAGAAGCCGGAGTTGATTTTGAACATTTCCGCCTCGCCGTTTCACGTCGGCAAGATTCATCAGCGAAAAGAAACGCTGGCGCGCTGCGCGATGCATTTCGGCTGTCCCGTCGCCTACTGCAATCAGGTGGGCGGGCAGGATGAATTGGTCTTTACCGGGCGGAGTATGGTGCTGGATGCCGCGGGCAAGGTGTGCGCCGAGGCGGCGGAATTTGAAGAGGACTTGTTGATCGTCGATGGTGCAAAAACGGACAACGGCGTAGTGCTGACGCTTCCGTTTTCGGCGTATGTCGAACGGCACTATGATCCGCTCGAGGAAGTGTATCACGCGCTGGTGCTGGGCACGCGCGACTATGTGCATAAAAGCGGCTTTTCCAAGGTCGTCATCGGCCTCAGCGGCGGGATCGACTCGGCACTGGTCGCAGCGATGGCGGTTGAGGCGCTGGGGGCGGACAATGTCGTCGGCGTAACGATGCCGTCGCGGTTTAACAGCGCTGAGACGCAGGCCGACGCCAAACGGCTGGCGGACAATCTGGGAATCACCTTTTATGCCCTGCCCATCGGCGCGATGCTGGAGCCGTTCAGCAAAACGCTGACTGGGGTGCCGGGCTGGGATGAAAAGGGGCTGGCCTACGAAAATCTCCAGGCGCGCATCCGCGGGACGCTGCTGATGAGCCTGTCCAATCAGTTCGGCTGGATGGTGCTGACCACCGGAAACAAGAGCGAAACGGCGGTGGGCTACTCGACCCTCTACGGCGACACCGCCGGCGGGTTTGCGGTCATTAAAGACGTACCCAAGACGATGGTTTATCGGCTCTGCGACTACATCAACGCCCGGTTTGGCCGTGAGGTAATTCCGCAGACGACGATCACACGGATTCCCTCGGCGGAGCTGCGCGACAACCAGAAGGACAGCGACTCATTGCCCGACTATCCCGTGCTGGACGCACTGCTCAAAGACTACATCGAGCACGATCAATCGCCGATGGAATTGATTGAAAGCGGCTATGACCAAGCCCTTGTCAAACGTGTGGTGCGGATGATCGACCGTAGCGAGTACAAGCGCCGCCAGTCGCCGCCGGGTATCAAAATCACCCCCAAGGCCTTCGGCAAAGATCGCCGTATGCCGATCACCAATCGTTACATTCCCTGATTCATCGGATCAGTTTGCTGAGGGCCTTGAAGTGCGGATGCTCAGCGGTCCGCAGCAGCTCGAACAACAGCATTTCGGTCGAGCTGATGACCGCCCCGGTCGCGGCCATGCGGGACAGGCCGATTTGCTTGTTTTCGTCGGTGCGGGAGGCGACCGCGTCGGCAATGACGTGGACGTACAGACCTTTCTGCAGCAGTTCCATGGCCGTCTGAAAGACGCAGACGTGGGTTTCGATGCCGCACAGGATGGCGGTTTCGATGTTAAGCCGTTCGATTTTTTCCGAAAACGCCGCCGCGCCGCCGCAACTGAACGACATCTTGTCTATCGGCTCAATGTCCGCCAGATGCTCCCGCAGCGGCGCCACGGTCAACCCCAGGGCCTTGGGATTTTGCTGACACCAGAAGATCGGGATGGATAACGTACGCGCGATTTGAAGCAGAACCGCACTGTTGGCGATCATCCGCTCGGCTTGATACATCACCGAGGACAGTTTTTCCTGTACATCGATGACGATCAGGCATGACTTTTCAGCATTCAGCATTCCCAACTTCCTTTGCGTTCTCACGTTTCGGCTTACAAATTATGGCAACCTAAAAATAGTACACGGACATGATCTGGGTGATACAGTCCCTTGAGCTATGGAGACGATTCTCCATCGGTCTGCTGCGCAGAGCCGATGCCACCCTATCAAAACAACATCTAACATTTAACATTTGACATTTAACATTTGACATAATCCCCTATTCCGCCTGCCGCAACTCGATTGTCAATCGGACGGTCGGCGCGTTATCGGTCGGCTGCTGGGGCGTCTCCTGTTCGGGCCAAGCCAAAAACGGCTGTGGAATCACAAGGTCCTCCGGGATCAGCGGCAGCGGGGCTTGGTCAGTCTCCTGTCGCAGCGGGGCATTGCCGGAGGCATACTGCCGCGCAGCCGAGAGCATCGGCGTTTTGTCTGTGTACAGCACCAGCCGCTGGATCTGGTCGGGCAGGATATGCGGAATCGTTGTCGTTCGTTCAGCCGCATCGGTGTCGCGGAGCGTCAGCCGACTGTCGGTAAGCTGCGCCCACAGCGGCGACAGCGACGCGATAAAGTCCGCCATTCGCTCGGGGGCACATTCTATTTCAAATCGAATCACGTCCGGGGTTTGATGCCGAATTGTTCGATTTTCCATCGCCTTGACAAAGATTTGTTTTTTTATTAACTGGTCGGCCGGCAATGGACGCTGCGTTGTCAGCGTCAGTATTCCGTCAAACGGCAGTGCGGCCGCAAATGTCGTGATTTCCGGCGGGAGGGGTGTCTGGAACAGATCGCCTTCGAGCAAGCCTTGTGCAGTCGTCGGTCCTGTCGGCGTATCGGAAGCCGGCGTAACAATATGATACACCACAATCCCCAAAAGCCCCAGCGGCAATAACAGCATCGCCGCGGCCGCGACAAACCGCCGTCGGAGCAGCGCTGCACGGCTCCATAAACTTTGCGTTTGCGGGGAGTTTTCCAAAATCAGCTTGCGTTCCAGTTGTGCCCGGACATCTTCGGCCAGCGACGGCGGGGCCGTCTCAACCGGCAGCGCACACAGCAACTCGCGCTGCCGCCGAAGGGCGGCAAGCTGTTCGACCATCTGCGGATCATTCTGCAGGAGCCGCTTCAATTCCGTCTCCTGACGCTGCGTCAGCTCACCGTCCAGCGACGCGCTGAACAGCTCTTCAATCTCGGTTTTCGGATGTTCGTTCATGTCAACACCGTTTCCAGAATCTCTCGCAGCATCGCCCGCGCCCGGCTGAGACGGCTTTTGACCGTTCCCATCTCAAGCCCCAGCGTCTCGGCGATCTGACTGTACGACATTTGTTCAATATCCCGAAGCACGATCACGACCCGGTGGTCATCGTCCAAGCGACCGATGGCCTCAGACAGCAAGGCGATGACCTCTTTTTGCTGGGCCAGTCGAACCGGGTCGCTGCTTGCCATATCCGCCGGATTCGGCAACTCGCCGTCCAGCGACTGGCTGACCACCTTAAACCGCCGACGGCAGAAGTTAATCGTCTCGTTGACTGCGATGCGGAAGAGCCACGTATAGAAGGAGCTTTTTCCGCGAAAATCAGCGATGTGCTCTAATACTTTGACAAAAGTGTCCTGCGTAAGTTCCGCGGCATCGTCAGAATTATTGCAGATTTTTAGAATAGTGTTATATATCCTGTCTTGATATTTAACAATAAGGCGGCTCATTGCCTCCGAATTCCCCCGCTGGCATTGCCGGACAAGGGTTTCATCGTCAAGCCGAAGATGTTTGGATTTCCAGTTCACACAAGCCCCGATTCAAAGCGGATCTTCAGGAATGCTTCAGGTTTAGTTTGATCATATCGTTTAGACGCGTTCTTTCGCCGATGGCGGTCACTTCCAGCAAATAGGTCTTGCCCGCGGCCGGTCGCGGCTCCACCGGCAACACAAACTCATACGCCCCCAAATGCCCCCGCCAATAGCGATTCGTTACGCCAGCCGGCCCGATCTCGATATCGGGCCACAGCACAAGCCGTCTGCCGCGGGGATTGGCGTCATACGGCACAAACTCATACAGCTCAAAACGAAATCGGGTGGCCTCAATGTCCTCGCTAACCTGGACATACACCTGCACCTGAACGCCGTCGCCTGTCGTATTCAGTTCAAGTTCGGTCAGCCCCAAGAGCCGCAGACCGTCCGCCTCCTTCGCCGGCATGGTCATATTATTCCATGGCCGCCCGCAGCCGGCCGTCATCGCAGCCATCCCTAATACTACGCTCATTGCACGCCACACGGTTTATAAATCCTCCTCGAGCATGTGTCCAAACCGATCTTTTTTGGTCTTGAGATATTTTCGGTTATGCTCGAGCGGCTTGGCCCACAACGAAAGCTGCTCGACAATCTCAATGCCATAGACCTGGAGCCGCGATATTTTTTTGGGATTGTTTGTCAAAATCCGCACGCGGCTCAATCCGAGGTCGCGGCAGATCTGCGCTCCGATGCCATAATCGCGTTTGTCGGCCTTGAATCCAAGTTCAATGTTGGCATCGACCGTATCGCGTCCCTGCTCCTGCAGCTTGTAGGCCCGCAGTTTGTTGGCCAGTCCGATGCCGCGGCCTTCCTGCCGCAGGTAGATCAGCGCGCCTTTGCCTTCTTTTTCGATCATCTTCATGGCCGTGATCAGTTGATAGCCGCACTCGCATCGCTGCGAATGAAACAGATCGCCGGTCATGCACTCCGAATGCACGCGGATGAGCACCGGCTCGGTATGTTCAATCGGCTTGCCATTGGCGTCCAGTTCGCCAACCCCGCCTTTGCAGATCGCCAAATGCGGTTCGGTTGAGCCGGGGCTTTCGTAGCCGATCAATTTGAACTCGCCATAGTCGGTCGGGAGTTGGATTTCCTGGATTCGCAAAATCTGCAGCTCACGCTGTAGGCGATATTCGACCAATTTGGCAATCGAGGTAATCTTCAGGTCAAATTTTTGGCAGTATTTCAGCAGTTCCGGCACGCGTGCCATCGTACCGTCGTCGTTCATAATCTCGCAGATGACGCCCGCCGGTTTCAGTCCCGCCAGCCGCATCAGGTCAACCGCACCCTCGGTCTGGCCGGCTCGCACCAGCACGCCGCCGTCCCGCGCCCGCAGCGGGAAGATATGCCCCGGCCGTGCCAAATCCGCCGGCCGGCAGTCCTCATCGACCGCCACACGAATGGTATGTGCCCGGTCGGCGGCGCAGATGCCCGTCGTGATGCCCTCGCGTGCGTCAATCGTAATCGTAAACGCCGTCCCCAGCCGTGCGGTGTTGTTCAGCGTCTGCGGGTACAGCCCCAGACGGTCGCAGCGCTCTTCGGTCAACGGCAGACAGATCATCCCCCGCCCGTGCGTGGCCATGAAGTTGATGATCTCCGGCGTTACCAATTCCGCCGCCGCAACCAGGTCGCCCTCATTTTCACGATCTTCCTCATCGACAAGGACGATCATCTTGCCTTTCCGCAAATCCTCAAGGACTTCCGGTATTTCACTAAACTTGGTCATACGCTGTAATTTCTCACTGTCAGGACATTTATTGACGGATTCAAAAACCTCAATATACCGAATTCCCCGCCAATTGTAAACAAGCGTTGCCGTCAAGGCTGAAAAACCGGTCTTTCACCATAGCCCCCGCACCACGACCGGCCAGAGCCTCAGGATGCCGGACATTTCGTGGCCGATAAGGATGAACAATACCCTACAAATCTGGAAGAAGGTTGAGGCCTATCCCGCCCATAGGGGCTTGATATGGACACTGCCGGTCAGAAAACAGGTTAAAACAAACCCCAGCACAAGCAGCCCTGCGGACGGCGGGTTTGAGATACCCGATGTCAGTTGGGAAAGCCTGGTGCAGGTTCATACGGATCAAGTTCTGGAGGGAAACCGGTCGTCTGGCGATTCCTCTGACGACCCAACGGGCCGGAAAAAGAAGTCCTCCAAGCCACAGAGACGCAGTACGACCGATCCGGACGCGACAATGACAACATCCAGCCATTCTTTTCACATGGAGCCTTCTTATAAACAGCATGGGGCCGTGGATGACCAGTGCGGGATTATCGTGGATATCGATGTAACGACCGGGCAGGTCAATGAGGGCAAACAGCTGGCCGATCAGTTGGAACGCATAGAAGCCAATCTCGGCCAAAAACCCGAAACGGCAACCGCAGACAAAGGCTATGCACATGGGGCCAATTATGAGCATTTGGAACAGGAGCAGATTGAGGCGATTATTCCGCCGCAGACATCAAAAACCAAATCATCCTGCATTCCCTCCTGCCGCTTTAAATAGGATGCCAAACATCGAGTTGTCACGTGTCTGGCCAAACGGAAATTGACCTATTGTTGTTCCAGTGAAAAAAGCGATATCCATCGATCTGATGCCAAAGACTATCAACACTGTCCTCTGCGGTCCCGTTGTTTCAGCAGGAATGCCAAGTACCGAATCATTCTGATTGGTCCGGGTTATGAATCCCTGCTGCGGGCACGACGGATTCACCTGCGCGATGACCGCCGCCGCAAAACCTTGTACACAAGACATCGCTGGCGAGTGGAAGGTGTGCACGGTGAAGCCAAGACACAACACGGATTACGGCGTGCTGCGCGACGCGGGTTGTGGAATGTGGCGATTCAGGCCTACTTGACCGCCGTGGTGATGAATCTCAAGCGGCTGGCGGCCGTTTTATTGTGTTTTTTGCGGTTTACAGGCCGACATTTTGCGGCAAAACGATTGTTGGGAAGGCACAGTGACCCCGGAAAAGAAAAAATAAGAAAACAGAGAAAATTCTATGGAAACAGGCGGCATGAAAAATAATCGCTTAATCAATCGACTTTTTCAACAGCCCCACAGTCACCCATTATGAGATCAGTGAAACATCGCAAAGGCAATGCCGAAGGTGGGTTGGGGGACTTCGATTTCCTATTTCCTGTTTCTATTTCAAATTTCCTGTTGAGGGGGCGAAAATTGGGACTGTCTTGGAGGTTGGACTGGACAAACGGGGGTGACTTTGGTATAATTCAACGCTTGTCGGTACGTTGGTTTTTTTTAAGTGTTTAATTTGTTAGGATTTACGATGATTGTGGTAATGAAGCCGGGTGCGGCGGCTGAGGATATCAAGCATGTGGTGGATCTGGTCCATGAGTTCGGGCTAAAGGACCACGTGATCTACGGAACGGATCGGACGGTGATCGCATGCGTCGGCGATAAGCGGACGGTGGAAAAAGACGCCATCGAAAATGCGCCGATGGTCGAAAAGGTGGTGCCGATTTTGGCGCCGTACAAGATGGCCTCGCTGGAGGTGAAACGCGAGAAGACGAAGATCTGTATTGGGCCGGAGCGGTTTCCGCTGGGCGGGGTCAAGATCGGGGTCATCGCCGGGCCGTGCGCGGTGGAAAGCCGCGAGCAGATACTGACGACGGCGCGGGCGATCAAGGCCGCCGGGGGCGTCGGGCTGCGCGGGGGGGCGTTTAAGCCGCGAACCAGCCCGTATACCTATCAGGGCATGGGCAAGGCGGGGTTGGAACTGCTGGCCGAGGCACGAGCAGAGACGGGACTGGCGATTGTGACCGAAGCGGTCGCGGTCGAGCAGGTGGAGGTCTGTGCCGAGTATGCGGACGTGATACAGATTGGGGCGCGGAATATGCAGCATTATCCCCTGCTGGAGGCGGCGGGCAAGGCGGGCAAGCCCGTCCTGCTGAAGCGCGGGATGAGCGCGACGCTGGAGGAGTTTCTGCTGGCGGCCGAGTATATCATCAACGCGGGCAATCCGAATGTGATTTTGTGCGAGCGGGGCATCCGGACGTTTGAGACGTACGTGCGAAATACGCTGCCGCTGGCGATTATCCCGGCCCTGCGCGAGCGGACGCATCTGCCGATTGTGATTGATCCGTCGCACGGGACGGGCCATGCGCACATGGTGCCGTCGATGTCGCTGGCGGCGGTGGCGACCGGGGCTGACGGGGTGATCCTAGAATGTCATCCGGACCCGGAACGGGCGACGTCGGACGGGGCGCAGTCGATCACGCCGCAGACGCTGAATGAGTTGATGGGACGGCTTAAGCGGGTGGCCGAGGCGGTGGATCGGGAATTGTGAAAAGTCCAAATTTCAGCTTGTGTTTGTTGGATAAACAACTATAATCAGACCTATGTCATTAGGAAAAACAATTCGACAACGGCGAAGGCAGCAGGGGCTGACCTTGGACGAAGTTGCCGCAAAGACGGGCTTTTCGAAGCCGTATCTTTCGACGATAGAGACCGGAAAAGTTAATAATCCGCCCAGCGACAACCTGCTGCGGCGGCTTGAGAAGCTGCTCAAGTTTGCGCCCTCGGAGCTGCGCCGACTGGCTCACATGGAGCGGATGCCGGCGGATATTCGCCGCGACTATGAAAAGGTCAGTGCCGAAAACGTTCGGTATAAGGAAATTATCCAGAACATTATGCATCGCAACATCAAGGTGACCAACGTCGGGCAGGTGCTGGCCGAACATCACCTGGATGTTGACCAGAAACCTTCGTCCAAGCGGGACACACGATGGATTCCGGTCATTAACAAGGTGGCCGCGGGCTATCCAGCGGATTTTGACGACCTCGGCTATCCGGCGGGCTTTGCCGACGACTATATCTTGTGTCCGGATATTCACGACCCGAACGCGTTTGCCGTGCGGGTGTTCGGTGATTCGATGGAGCCGAAGTTCAGCGCGGGGGATATTGTGGTGTTTTCGCCGAGTGTTGAGGCGCAGAGCGGGGACGACTGTTTTGTGCGGTTTAAGTCGCCGCATGAGACGACCTTCAAGCGGGTGTTCTTCGAGAAGGACGGACGTGTTCGCCTCCAGCCCCGCAACGAACAGTACCCGCCCTCGGTCGTCAGCGGCAAACGCATCAACGGCATTTACCGCGCCGCCATTCATTTCCGCACCCTGTAACGCCGGAGGGGTGGCCGTATCTTGGACGGTTCGGCTTTTTGTGGAAGGTGCGCTACTTTTGCAGGCGACTTAGCAGGAGATCGTTCTTGATGGACAGTGCAAACCCTCCCAACCCCAGAAAGACCGCACCGATCAAGGGCTAAGACAACGCGATCAGAATCGGCCCGCACAACAGCATAAACGGCATCGCAAAACCCAGCAAAAGACCAAACGTTTGCATCATCGTCTCCAAGAAAACAGTTTAATGGTTATCATTAAAACAATCATTTCTTGTGTAAATTGTCTTCTTTTGTGTGCATTTCACCCAGTCCTCTCTCAGATGAAACGTGGTTGGCCTCCACTACGGCATAGAATATCACCGCTGTCCACGAAAATTCTGTCTGTTGGAAATAGGTGATTAAAGGGCAACAAAATTGTCGTTTTTGTGTTTTTTTTGTGGGTTCATGCTTGACTTCTTTTGCGGAAAGGGGTATTGTGTTATTTTCCCGACTGTGTGGGTCGGGTAGAGAGTCTCTATATATGAACAGTCATACAGTATTTGTAATGGAGGTAAGTTTCTGTGAATAAGGAACTTGCTCGCGATTTAATCAGTGCGGGCGTACATTTTGGACATGCGGCCAGCCGCTGGAACCCGAAGATGGAACCTTACATTTTCGGCAAGCGGGGCATGATCCACATCATCAACGTGAAGGAAACCTTAAGGGGGCTGCTGATTTCCAAAAAGCTCCTTGCCACGATGGTTTCCTCCGGAAAAGACGTGGTTTTTGTGGGAACCAAGCGTCAGGCCCAAAAAGCGGTGCAACAGGCCGCGACCGCCTGCGGGATGCACTATGTGTCCGAGCGGTGGCTGGGCGGCACGCTGACGAACTTCAGAACGATCCGCACGCGGCTTACCCGGCTTGATGAGCTTGAGGCGATGGAAAGCAGCGGCCGGCTTGAATCGGAAAGCAAAAAGCAGGGCGCCCGTCTCAAACGCGAACTGACCAAGGTTCGCACCAATCTGGACGGCGTGCGGCGGATGAATCGGCTGCCCGGCGTGGTGGTTGTGGTGGACGCTAAAAAAGAATATATCGCCTTACGCGAAGCCCGGAAGCTGGGCATCATAACGGTGGCGATTATGGATACGGATTCCGATCCCGATACGGTGGATGTCGCCATCCCGGCCAACGACGACTCGATCAAGGCGATTGAGATTTTGCTTAACGAACTGGCTTCGGCGGTTGCCGAAGGCAAGACGATGGTCAGATCCGAAGAGGCCTCGGCCGCCGGCGCTCGTCCGGTACGGACACGCTCGCGTCGCCGCGTGCTGGCCACAGCCGAAGGCCAGACGGTCGAAGATGACGCTGAGGGCGACAGGGGTGTCGAAGATGTTCCCGCCGATGTACCGGCGGTGAAGTCAGAGGCCGCTCAACCCGAAAATGCGATTCAGTAACACCGCAGATACGGTATTTTTTCAAAGTCTCTTTGCAGGGTGCTGTGGCCGTCGAATAACAACGAGGGCGCTATTCTGCAGAGAGATTTTGTTTGTTGACAGACAAAAATCATAACGAAACGATAGATACGGGAGTTGATACAGATGGCGGAAATTACAGCGGCGGCGGTTGCAAAACTGCGTAAGATGAGCGGTCAGGGAATGATGGACTGCAAGAAAGCCCTTGGCGAAACGGGCGGCGATCTGGATAAAGCGATGGAACTGCTTCGCAAAAAGGGACTGGCGACGCTGGCCAAACGGGCCGAGCGCGCCACCAGCGAAGGCCGTGTGGTGTACAAAATCAGCGATGACGGCAAGACGGCGGTCATTACGTCGTTGTGCTGCGAGACGGATTTTGTCGCCAAGAACGACGATTTTATCGCGGCCGCCGAGTTGCTGGCCGAGTGCGGCTTCAAGGCAACGGCCGACAGCGGCCCAGAGGCGCTGGCCACCGTTGAGGTCGGCGGGCGGACGTTTTCGGACATTTTGACCGACACCGTCAGCAAGACCGGCGAAAAAGTCGAAGTCGGCCATTTTGCCCGCTATACCTGCGGCGCAGCGGGCGTCTTCGGCAGCTATGTTCATTTTAACAGCAAGGTCGGTGCACTGCTGGAGATTGAGGCTGACAGCGATGCCGTGGCCCAAGCCATCAAGCAGACTGCCGATGAGATCGCGATGCACATTACTGCGATCAATCCGCTGGGATTGGACAAGGACGGCATCGACCCGATGGTGATCGAAAAGGAACGGGCGATTGCCGCCGAACAGGTCAAAGATAAGCCCGCCAACATCGTCGATAAGATTGTGGATGGAAAAATCGGCAAATTCCTCAAGGACAACTGTCTGGTTGAGCAGCCGTTCGTCAAAGATGACAGTGTGACGGTCGGCAAGGCCCTGGCCAACGCGGCCAAAGCCGCCGGCGGACAGGCCAAAATTAAACGCTTTGTCAGAGTTGATATTGGTTAAGCCTGTGATATAATAGAGGGCATCGGCGACAAAAGTTTCCGATGCCCTTTTTAAATATCAAAAAGCAAAAAGTAAAAATATAAAATGCGGAATCCGCTGGGGCGGATGCGTATTCAAATGATAGGCTAAGTTCACGCGGGTCGGTCATGGCAGAGAATAAATACAATCGGATTTTGCTGAAGTTGTCGGGCGAGAGTTTCTGCAAGCCCGGCGGTTTCGGCATCGAAGGCGATGCCATTGAACCGGTGGCCGAGCGCATCGCTCGGCTGTGCAAGTTGGGACCGCAGGTGGCCATTGTGGTCGGGGGCGGCAATTTTATGCGAGGGGCGGCCTTTTCCCAAAGGAGTCATATCTCGCGCACCACCGCGGACTATATGGGGATGCTGGCGACGGTGATGAACGCCGTTGCGCTGCAGGAAACACTCGAAAAAGTCGGACAGCCCACTCGCGTCCTCAGCGCCATCGAAGTGGCGGCCATCTGTGAGCCGTTTGTCCGTCGCCGTGCCATCCGCCACCTGGAAAAAGGGCGCGTCACGATCCTGGCCGGCGGAACAGGCAACCCCTTCTTTTCGACCGATACCTGCGCGGCCCTGCGGGCCTCGGAGATCGGGGCCGAACTGATGATCAAGGCGACCAAAGTCGATGGGGTTTACACCGACGACCCGGTAAAGAATCCAAAGGCGACGCTGATTTCGCACATCAGCTACCAGGAAGTCCTCAGTCAAAATCTCAAGGTGATGGACCCGGCGGCGGTGAGCCTGTGTCGGGAAAATCATATTCCGATTGTGGTGCTGAACATTTTCAAAGACGGTGTTATTACCCGTGTTCTGCAAGGCGAACACGTGGGAACTGTGATCAGTGAGCGATAGTTTTCAGGAGAACACAAACGATGCCGACACGCAAGATAGTGGATGAACATTCAAAGACTATGGATAAGACGGTGGAGTTTCTGCGCAGCGAACTCAAGTCGGTCCGCACGGGCCGGGCGGCGCCGGGACTGGTCGAACATCTGATGGTGAATTATTACGGCACGCCCACCCCGCTCAAATCGCTGGCCACCATTGCCGCCCCGGAGCCGGCGTCGCTGCTCATCAAGCCGTTTGACATCGGCTGCCTGAAGGACATTGAACGGGCGATCAAAAGCAGCGAGTTGAGCTTGGCGCCGATCATGGACGGCAAGATGATTCGCCTGAACCTTCCGCCGCTCAGCGAAGAACGCCGCAAACAGATCGTCGGGCAGGTCAAGCAGTTGGGCGAAAAAACCAAAGTCAGCGTACGCAATATTCGCCGCGACACGATCAAACAGCTTGAAGACGCTGAAAAAGCCAAAACCATCACCGAAGACCACCGCGACAAGGCCAAGGACGAGATCGAAAAGCTGACCAAAAAGCACGTCGATGCCATCGATGAGGTGATCAAGCTTAAATCCGAAGAGATTATGTCCACATAGACTGAGCTTTTTTATTTTGTTTCGTACTTCGAGCATCGTTTTTCGTATTTACGAGATGTGGGGGAACAACTCTTCATCAGAGGTCTTTATGGATACGGAGAAGAAAAACGCGGGTCGGCCAAGCGCCGACGTTAAAAAACGAAGTCCGTTCAAAATTTTCGCGGTGGCGGTGCTGGCCGTTTTTCTGGTGCTTCTCTTGACGATTCTGGCCGTCCCGACGCTATTGTCGTCGTCAGGAGGGAACCGTTTTCTGCTGGGCAAGATCAATCGTTCCGTCGAGGGGCAGGTGGGGATGGAGACATTTTCGGTCGGGTGGTTCAGCGGCGTGAAACTGACCAATCTGACCTTCGACAGTGACGACGGCGCCACACAGATCAAGGTCGGCCGCATCGAAACCAAGCCCCGATACACGGCATTGCTCGGCAAACGCGTCGATCTGGGCAAGACAGTGATTGACCATCCGGAGGTGCATCTGAAGATTGCACCCACGCCGCCATCCGTTCCGTCCACCCAAACCGGTGCCCCGAAAGAGACGCCCGATCCCGACGTGCCGTTTGTCCTGCCGGTGCACCTGATCGATCTGGAACTGCTGGCCGGGGATGTCACGATTGAGCTGACCGAAGCCGATGCCTCAACCCAGCGCGTCACCTTCAAGAATATCGCATCCACCGTTGCCCTCAACGAGACGGGGCAGACCTCACGGATGGCGCTGTCAATGGATGTAGCCAACGGGCATGAGGCCGGGACGGTGCGCGCCGAAGGCGAAGTCACCCCGCCGAAAAAAGGCTGGACGCTGGAGGATACCGACGGGACGTTTACGGTCTCGATTGCCAAGCTGGAACTGGAAAGTCTGCGACCGCTGCTGGCGCTGGCCGGGCTGGATGTGCAGACCGGCGGCGTGCTCAACGGGGACGCCAATGTCGAGATACGCAAGGGCAACATCGATACGTTGTCGGCGGACGCCACCGTGGAAAACTTTTCGCAGGGTGTGGGCGAACAGAAAATGGTATTTGACGAACCCGTCCGGCTGACAGCCAAGGGCGGATTCAGTGACAACGCCCTGCGCATCGATGCGCTTGACGTCAAGACGCCGTTTTGCACCGCGACCCTCAGCGGCGAAATGGAGATGGTGGATTATGCGGTCAAGGCCGACTTGGCACAGACTCAGGACTTTTTGAAGCAGTTTACGGAGCTTGGCGGCTACGGCCTGGCCGGTGTGCTGGATATGACGGGGCGGCTGGACCTGACGGAGGGTAAGATCGCCTCGACCGGCATAGGCACAGTCAAAAATTTGCTGCTGACCAAAAATGGAAAGACGGCTCAGCAGACGGATGTGACGCTGGACTATGATATGGCCATGGACAACGCTCAAAATGTACTGACGGTCGCCGCAGCGACGCTGACGATGGCGCCGGGCACGGTCAAGGTCAGCAATTTGACCCTGCCAACAGGCGACGCGGCCGGCCCGATCACGCTGGCGGCACAAGCGAATCTGGACATTGCCAAGGCATGGCCATACGCACAGGTTCTGACCAACGCGCCAGAAGATATCACATTGGCCGGGGCGCTCGCTTCCGCGGTGACGGTGCAGACGCAAGGCGACATTGTGCAGGTCAAGACCAACAACGCGGCGACGATTCGCAATCTCCGCGTGGCCAAGCCCGACACCGAGCCGTTTGTACAGGATTTGGTCAACCTGACTGCCGACATCACGCTGGATACGGCGCGGCAATCTATCGGCGTTAAGGCCTTCGATATGCAGGGGGCCAAAGGCGAAACGCTCATCAAAATCACCAAAGGCGAGATCGAACAGTCCAGTGCCGAGGGCGTCAATACACTGGACGCTGAGTTTGAAGCCGAGTACGATCTTCAGACGGTCTCGATGCTCGCCGCGCCCTATCTGCCGAATGGCTTAAGAGTGCAGGGGACGCGAAAAGATCGATTTGTGCTCTCGTCGCGCTGGCCGGAGAACGAACCGGACAAAATGTTGGCCAATCTCAATGGAAAAGGCGGCTTCGGATTCAATCGAGCGGAGTATTACGGCCTGATTTTCGGCCCGACGGAGCTGGCTATCGATATTCAGCAGGGCATTGCGGCGGTGGTCATTCCCGATGCCAATGTCAACAGCGGCAAGCTGCGGTTTGCCGGAACACTGAATTTGACTGAGGAACCAATGTTTCTTCGGCTCAACGAGCCGATGGCGTTGCTGGAAAATGTCAACATCAACGATGTGATCACCGCTCAGCTTCTGACGTATGTCAATCCGGTGTTTGCCGGAGCGGTACAGACCAGCGGAGTGGCCAATTTTACCTGCCGCAGACTGGTTTTGCCGCTGTCCGGCGACCATCTGGACAAAATGGATATTGACGGAACGGTCGGTATTGCGAATATCCGGCTTCAGGCAGGTGAATTACTGGGCCAAATTCTGACCCTGCTGGATCAGCGGCCGGCAGTCGCGATGACGCTGAGACCAACGAATATTCTGATGCAGCAAGGGACGGTTCGTTATCAGGATATGCAGATCGATTTGAGCGACTATCCGCTAAATTTCACCGGGTCACTGGGACTGGATAAACAGCTGGCGATGACTCTCAAACTGCCGCTAGGAACGGATTTTCGCCCCGTTCGTCTGGCAAATGCCGGAGCCGACCGCCTTGAAGTCCCCCTCGGAGGCACGGTCGATAAGCCGTCGATTGACGTTGCGCGATTGATCGAACGGCAGGGTCAGCGGCTGATCGAAGATCAACTGCGGCGGCTGTTTAGATAACCGGATATCCTGTGATTCAGGAATTAACTACCGGGGAAGCCGAGAATGCTGAAAAAAAGATGAAGAAATGAGCCGGACGGTGGGTGAAGATAATTATCGATGAACTTAAGGCAGCAAAAGATAGTGACGATGTTTACTATGCCCAGTTCTTTAACTTTTTGAAAGTGATCGGCCATTAAGTGTGCCTGTTGATTAATTTGCTCGTTCAGGAGTGATTCGCAATGCTGGCAAAATTCAAAAATTTTCTGTCAAGACCCACCGATGAACTGGGGCGATGGAGTCGGTTTTTCATCTTTCAGATTCGCATGTGGCGACAGTGTTTTCGGCTGTTGGAGGCAAACCGGGCCTTTACACAGGCCGCGGCGCTGGCCTATCACACCATCTTCGGCATCGTGCCCCTGGCGATTGTGATGCTGATGGTCTTTCAGATGTTTCCGGCCTATCGCGACCTGGGCGACCAGATGCGCGATTTTGCGTATGACTATCTGAATCTCAGCGCGATGGAATATCCCATCGGAGTTGATGATTCCGGAGAACCACAAACCATCATTATCACCGCAAAGATCAATGAAGTGGTTGAAGATTATCTGTCGCGGGTCAGCACGGGCGCCATTACCATCGTCGGCGTGGTGCTGGTGATCTGGGCGGCGACGGGGATGCTGATGACGATTGAGCGGACGTTCAACCGCATCTGGCACGTGAACGTGGGCCGCAGTTTTCTCCAGCGGATCGTCTATTACTCCTGGATATTGGTTTTCGGACCGATTCTGCTGGCCTTGGGGATATTTATCAGCACCAATTATCTGATCAAAAGCGATCAGCAGGTAAGCGTACAGCAACGTACATCTTTTGAGGTTACGTGGGATGGTGATAATGTCACTCATGGTGATAATAGGGAAATGATTATCGGCGAAAAATCAGATATAGAAACGGGCATTAAGGCGAGCTTACTGAAGTTTATTCGGTGGGTGTTTCCGTATATCGTGTCGATGGGTATTTTGTTCTTTTTATACTCGATGATGCCGAATACCAAAGTCAACGCGCTGCCGGCGCTGTGGGGGGCGGCCGTGGCAACGCTGCTGTGGGCGGCGATCAAATTCGGGTTCGGACTGTATCTAAGTAAAGTCGTGATGTATCAGGCCGTCTACGGCATCCTCGGCATCATTCCGCTGACGGTGTTCTGGATTTATGTGATGTGGTTAATCGTGATCTTCGGCCTGCAATTGACGTATGCCATGCAGAACCTCAAAAGCCTCGATGCGGACGAACTGTCGCGCCTGCGGCGAAGTGGCGAGTGCTTTCTGGCCAACGACCAGACCATCATCCGCATTATGGAATACATTCTCAATGCCTTTGAGCAAAGGAACGAGCAGCCGGTGACCGTTGAGGCCGTCGCGTCCCGGTTGGATATCCCCCCCGATTTTGCCGAGCGGGTGCTGAATCGGATGGTCAAGGCGGGCATTCTGTTCCATACCAATGAGCCGGTCAGCGGCTATGTGCCCTCCACGGATGGAACGCATATCTCACTGGCGGACATCTACGACGCCGTCGCGCAGGTCAGCTTTGCCCAGCCGCTGAAGTGGGAAAGCCCGAAAGCCGGAAAAGTCTTCAGTCAGGTCCGCGAACTGCTGGACAAATATACGCTCAAGGACGTGCTGGACCCGTGGCACAAAAACATTCCGGTGCGGACAGAAGACAGAGGACAGCAAAAGTCAGAGGACATCTCCGTATAGTATCGGTGACAAGGGCCGCTTTTCCAGTAAGAACGTATACTATCTTTCACACTTTGAGAAGTAGACAATAAGAGTCCTTTCTTCGACGACGGATCAACCGACCTCAAACCGCTCGTGGTCGAAGAGGTGAATGAGCATTATACAGAAAGGCGATGTGTGTTAATCGGTACGCTGACGATTCAAATCAATCTGCACGCCATTGCCTCGCTCAAGGACAAACGCAAGATCGTCAAAAGCGTCCTTGAACGCCTCCACAGCCGTTTTCACTGCGCTGCGGCGGAAATCGACGCCCAAGACAGCAAGCTGATCGCGCGCATCGGTGTCGCCGTTGTATCCAACGAGGGAAGTCACCTGAATCGCCAGCTTGACCTGATCGCCGAGTTTGTCCGGCAGGACGCTCGATTCTTCGTCGGACGTATCCAGCGCGAAATTTTTTCCGCAGACGCCCCGTAGAACTCACAGAAGCTCGTCAATCGCTCCCGTCAAATCCTTCTTGCTGGTCAGCCCCACCCATTTTTTCTCGATTTGCCCCGCCTTAAACAATATCAGCGTCGGAATCGCATTGATCCCGTAATTGATGGCCGCATCCCGATGCTCATCGGTATTGATCTTACAAATCGTCGCCTTATCCGCATATTCTCCCGCGATTTCCTCAACTACCGGAGCGATCATCTTGCAAGGCCCGCACCACGGCGCCCAAAAATCCACCAAAACAGGCACATCGCCCTGAATCGTTTCCTCAAACGT
This sequence comes from Phycisphaerae bacterium, assembly GCA_012729675.1. Lineage (GTDB taxonomy): Bacteria > Planctomycetota > Phycisphaerae > Sedimentisphaerales > Anaerohalosphaeraceae > T3Sed10-213. Next base: position 35,354 of record JAAYCR010000025.1, read on the forward strand.
CGCATCCGTCAACTCAATCACATTGCCAGCCATCATCAATCCCTTTCTGTCTGGGGGTTATCGCGTCACATTCACACACGCCCATTCTATAAAGACCCCATCCACGTGTCAAATCTCATTTTCTTTCACGGTTTCGATCTTCGACCGAGCCGCGTCATCCGCCGACGCCGGCCCGATGTCCACAATCGGAATACGCGGCTTGTCCGGCTTGTGCCCGTCGGCCTTTTCCACTGCGCTGTTGCCCGCTTCGACCGAGAGAGGCCGGGTATCGGCACTGCCGCCTGTATCAATTATCTCAACCTCTTTTATCTCCGACAACTCTCTTCGCATGTCATCATCCAGATCATCCTCATCGTCATCCGGCGATAAAGCGTAGGTCTCCTCTTCAAGCGTTTGCATTTCTTGAGCCTCAACCGCCGCATCGTCTTCACCATCTTCTTCTGGATGATCGGCATAAATCGCCTTCTGCACCGCTTCTTCCGCCGGTTCGTTGGTCAGCGCCTTGAGCAAAATCGGCCCGTTCGCCTCCGGCTGCTCCGCCCAGATCAGCCGATTGCGAATCAGCTCCAGTATCCCCATAAACAGCCCGATCATCCCCAGCCGATCCTTGCGCCCCTCAAAAATCCGCTCCAGCGTCATCCCCCCCTCCACCTGCAGCCGATGCAGCACCTCAATCTGATACAAATCAATCGGCGTATCGTCCTTGATATGACCATACCCCGCGTGCTGCCCGGTCGCCTTCATAATCCCGTCAAACGCCTCAAGCAGCGTCCAGATGCTCACTTGGTCCAGATCCACCTCCGGCTCCTGCGTGGGCTTAAGCCGCTCCAGAATCGTCGCCGGCCGCGTGTAGCGCTGCTGCCGCACCTGCGCCGAATCCCCCAGCAAATTCGCCGCATCCTTAAACCGCTTATACTCCAGAAGCTGACGCACCAACTCCGCCCGCGGGTCTTCAATCTGCCCCTCTTCCGTCTGCCCCGCATCCGCGCTCGGCAGCAGCATCGCCGACTTAATCTCCATCAGCGTCGCCGCCATCACCAGAAAATCCCCCGCCAGATCGATATCCAGCCCCTTGAGCAACTCGATATACTCAATATACTGCGCCGTCACCCGCGCAATCGGAATATCATAAATATCAACCTCTTCTTTGCGCACCAAATACAGCAGCAGGTCCAGCGGCCCGGCAAACACATCCAGATTGACGCGATACTCACTCATCCCACATCCTCTTCCTCGTCAAGCTCATCAAAGTCCTCATCATCATCATCCTCATCAAACTCCTCGTCAAAATCCTCATCTCCTTCATCCAGTGGCGTCATCTCATTTAAAATCTCCACCGCCCGCTCGGCGTCCCGCTCAAACACCTGTAACTCAACATGGATCACGTTCAAATACGGTATAACCGATATCAAGTCCCCCCCCGCCAGCGAACAGGCAATCCCCTCTTGTTCCAGCGCCAGCTTTGCCAGCTTGGCGTCCATTTCATTTTCAAATTCCCCAACCGTTACCAGCCGTTCATTGTCACGCATTTCGCACCTTGCCCAATCCGACCGCATCCCGCACACGGTTCATCGTTGTTCTTGCCACGTCGCGCGCCCGCCGCGCGCCATCCCGCAGCACATCCTCAACAAAATCGCGATCCCGCTCCAACTCCTCGCGCCGCTGCCGATACGGCCTGAAATACTCACACAAAAGCTCCACAACCCGCTTTTTCACCGTGCCGTATCCGACGCCCCCGGCCAGGTACTTCGCCTCCCACTCGGCAATCTCTTCGGCCTCCGCCGCCAGCCGCAGCAGCGCAAAGATCGAACACGTCTGCGGGTCTTTCGGCTCTTCCACCGGCGTCGAATCCGTCACAATCCGCATCACCTTCTTCTTGATGTTCGACTCCGGCTCAAAAATCTCAATCGTATTATTATAGCTCTTGCTCATCTTGCGCCCGTCCAGCCCCGGCACGACCGCCACCGACTTCAAAATCTGCTCCTCCGGCACAACGAACGTCTCGCCGTACTGAGCGTTGAACTTCAGCGCGATATCCCGCGTCACCTCAATATGTTGCTTCTGGTCGGCCCCCACCGGCACCAGGTTGCTGTCAAACATCAAAATATCCGCCGCCTGCAACACCGGATACGCAAACAGCCCGTGGTTGGGACTTAGCCCCTGCGCCACCTTGTCCTTATAGCTCGTACACCGCTGCAGCAACCCCAGCGGCGTGATACACGACAGAATCCACGCCAGCTCTGTCACCTCCGGCACATCCGACTGCCGCCAGAACACCGTCTTCTTCGGGTCCAGCCCCAGCGCCAGATAATCCATCGCCACCTCAAACGTCCGCGTCGCCAACTCCGCCGGCGCCGGGTTGCTCGTCATCGCATGATAATCCGCAATAAAATAAAATCCGTCATGGTCGGCCTGCAACGCCAAATGCTGACGCATCGCGCCGAAAAAATTCCCGATATGCAGCTTACCCGACGGCTGAATTCCTGATAATATACGCAAATCTGCCTCCACAATAAAGTCCACAATTACAATCCATAAACTTTACCACCCCCCGCCCCCAAAGTCAACCCACTACACCCCAGTTCGTAGTTCAAGCTTCAGTTTGTCTTTCGAGTCCGTTGGGACACCCAATCCGTAGGGGCGAACCTATGTGTTCGCCCATTAAAACAAGAAAATTCCGCCCTAATAGAAAATCGGAAATAGGAAATGACGTCGTCCCCCGTCCCCTCGTCAACCAAACAGCCTGCCGCAGCAGGCGCCATATTGTAGCCTCGGCCGTCAGGCCGTGGAACCTAAAGCCGCCCCCTATTCCCACTTCCCCGGCCGCGGTGCGGGCGGGAAAGTGGGAAAAAACGCCATCGCCCACACACCACAGGCTAACGCCGCGTGGCTACATCATTCCGCCCTTCGGGCTAAAGCTGTAAAACATTATTTTACCACGAAAGCACGAAGAGCCTTGGCGCGGCAGGACCGCAACCAAAATTCTAAACACCAAATCCTAAACAAATTCAAATTGAAAACTCGAAATCAAAACATATTTTAAACCTATTATACACAATATGTTATGGTTTCGGTTGTTGAAAAACGCGCAAACATTCACGAAATTGATGGATTGTAGTACGATGTTTCTTCGTGATAAAAAACAATAATCCGTGTCAATCTGTGGTTTCAAAAAAAGTTTGACAAACACAAAACTTTCCACTAAAATACCCCTCGCAGCCAGACCATCGTGCCGCAAACCGAAGGAGCAAAAAATGAATAAATGATTTCGATATTCTGAGTTCTGTGTTCTGGCGGCTGGAAGCTGGAAGCAAGAAGCTGAAAATGAACAAACAAACCCAATTTTCTGATTTGCATATCCTATAAAGCATTATCCCAAAACGGTTTACTGATAACTGACAACTGTTGACCGGAAAAACGAACCCAATTCAAACCCAATTCCCAAAATCATCGGATAGGCTCAATCTGAATCAAAAACGCGGTGTAGTATCGAAAATTAAAAAAAAGGTTGCAAAAACACGTCTGAGCGATTAAAAAAGCCATCTTATTAATGGAACGTGTTTAAATGACAATTGGTTTAACTGCTTTTAGGAGGTATTCATGCAGGCTTACGAAGAACTGAAGACTCTCGTCGCGGAGATCGAATCGGATATAGAAAAGGCACAGGGCGGCAACAAGGCCGCAGGCACACGCGTCCGCAAGCAGATGCAGATGATCAAACAAGCGGCTCAGAATGTTCGCAATAATATCCTTGAGATACGCTCAACCGACTAAAACCACAACCGATAGACCGGAATCGTAAAGTATTTTGTTTTAAGTACTTAGAGATCCCGAATACGAGGTTTACATGCCCCCGACCCGACTGTTTGACATGTCGGAGCTGGATTTGAATAAGGTGGAATATGATCGCTCGGCGATTGCCGAGGTCAATCCTCAGTCTTATGAAATGTCCCAGCTTGACGCTATTGTCTGGCACGATTTGTCGAAAATGCTGTGTCTTGGCTATAAAGATGTTACGGACAAAGAATTCTGGGTACGCGGCCATATCCCCGGCCGCCCCATTATGCCGGGCGTGATTATGGTCGAGGCCGCCGCCCAATTGTGCAGCTTTTTTATGAAGCGGATTTACGGCCTTGAGGACTTTATCGGCTTTGCCGGCATCGGTGAGACCAAGTTTCGCGAGACCGTCGTCCCGGGGGATCGCCTGTGGCTTTTGGGACACATCCACAAGGTACGCAGTCGCCAGTTCTCGGCCAAGGTACAGGGCATTGTCAACGACAAAATGGCCTTTGACACGGTCATCAGCGGCATGAGGGTCTGATGGCCGTCGCGTGGGAATCGCTGTTTGACGGTTCTCTGACGCTTTCGGACACACAAACCGAATCCAACGCCCTTGCCGACCTGCCCGCTCGCCGGGGCGTGTTGCTGTTTACCGATGAGGCGAATCATCCGATCCAACTCATCCAGACGGCCAATCTGCGCGGGCTAAGCCGGTCGCGCCTGGCCGCGCCGGAAGCCGACGCGCCGCGCCGCAAGGCCGACTTGGGAGCAATTACCCGTCATATTTTCTATGCGTGCTGCGACAGCGATCTGGAGCGGCATTTCCTCTACCAGCGGCTGACGCATGCCGTGTTCGGGAAGGCGTGGAAAACCTGGCTCGCCCTGCCGCGACGCGAGTATGCGGCCATCGACACCGCACGGGCGTTTGCCTGTTTTGCCGTCACCAGCGCCGTCGAGGCCGACCCACAGACCGCATTATACGGCCCGTTTCCGAACCGCCGTGCGGCGGCGCAATTTTGCGACATCCTGAACACCGCCTTTGAGCTGTGCCGCAATCCCGCCCTGCTGGATAGCGGCACCCCGCAAAGCTGCCCCTATCGCCAGATGCAGTCCTGCCACGGCCTGTGCTGTCAGGAACTCGGCCCGGACGAATATGCTGAGTTGGTCAAAAACGCGATGACCTGCGCGGCGGGGCATTTTGCCCAGGCCGTTCGTGAAAAAGAATCGCAGATGAAACAGGCCGCCGCATCGCTGAACTTTGAGCGGGCAAACCTGCTCAAAAAACAGGCCGGGCGACTCAAGGAACTGCTGAACGAAGATTTCGCGTGGACGGGGCGGTTGGAGGACTTGAAGATTCTGTTTGTCGATGACGGCCCGAAACGTATCCCGGAGGGGTCAAAAAAGAAGATTCGCCACTATCAGCTTTGGCGGCTGGATGTTGATGGGGCGTATCCGATGGGTTTATTCACGAAAGAAGACACCGCCGCCCTCCGATCGCTTCTGGACGCGGCCGCCCTGCCGCCGGTCGAACCGCCCTACCCGTATGCCCTCAGCCGACAGGAACACCTTGCCGCCATCGGCTATTTCCTCTACCGCAAAACCCGCCCCGGCCACTGGTACAACATTGCCCAATTCCTTCCGTCCGCCGAAACAATCATGGACGATCTGGCCTCAGCAAAAACACCGGACAAAAATTCATCCTCGGACGACGCCGCCGACGATCAGGGCTTCTGTGTGGATTCGAGGTAATGGAAAAACTCTGCGTCGGCGCCGATCATCAGGGTTGTATTTTTGCCCAGCGCCCGGTAGCTCTCCAGCGTACGCAAGAATGAAAAGAACTCCGGATCGATGCTGTACGCCTCGCCATAGATCCGCGTCGCTTCGGCGTCGGCGTTGCCGCGAATCTCCTCGGCCTGCCGCTCGGCATCGGAGCGAATCTCGCGAAGTTTGCGTTCCATGCCCCCCAAAATCTCCTGACTGCGCCCTTCGCCTTCCGACCGAAACCGGGCCGCAATGCTCTGCCGCTCGGTAATCATCCGTCGTTCCACCTCCCGACGCACCGACTCAATATAGTTGATGCGTTTGATACGAACATCGACCAGTTCAATGCCCATCTCCGGCATCAGCCGCGAAGCGGCGGCGAGCATCTGCTGTTCGAGTCGCTCGCGTCCCAGCTTCGGGGTTTCCAGCGCGACATCCTCGCGAAGCATCGCCTCTTCATCAATTTCGCTGATGTCCACGTCCCAGTCATGTGAGCGTACGATTTCTTCCAGATCGGCGCCGGAGACGATGTCACGCACGACCGAATCGATGATGTCATCCAGCCGCGTGCGTGCGCCGCGCTCGTCACGGACGGAACGCAAAAATTGCAGCGGATCGATAATCCGCCACCGCGCCGTCGTATCAACCATGATGAATTCACGGCCCAGCGTGGGGATCTGGCTGACCTCGCCGTCCCAAGCCAGAAGCCGCTTGTCAAACCGCCGGACTTCCTGGATAAACGGAAGCTTTAAATGCAGTCCGGGCTTGGTGACCACCCCGCCGACCGGCTCGCCGAACTGAACGATGATACCCTGCTCGGCCTGATCGATGATAAATACCGCGCTGCTGAGGATCACCACAGCGGCGAGAATGCCAAAAATTAGAATCGGAACTGCCGCATGTCTCATGGTTTCATCTCCTCGGGCGCCTGCCCATCTCGAAGGTGCAGCAAGGGCAACGGCGCATTGTGGCCCTCCTGAAGGATCAGCACGGAGCCGATATTCGGCAGCACGCCGGAAAGCGTTTCCAGATACATTCGCCGCCGCGTCACGCCCGGCGCGACCAGGTACTGCTCAAGGATCGCCTTATAGCGTGCCGTTTCGCCCTCGGCCTGATTTTTCCGCTCAGCGGCATACCCTTCGGCCTCGGCGATAATACGAAGGGCCTGCCCCTCCGCTCGCGGAACCGCCTCATTGTGCTGTTTCATCGCCTCGTTGATCATCCGCTCCCGCTCCTGCCGGGACTCGTTGACCTCGTTAAAGGCCGGCTGCACAGCCGTGGGCGGCACGACATTCTGCAACTCCACGGTGATGATGTGGATGCCTGTCTCGTACAACTGCATCGCCGCCTGAATCTCTTCGCGCGTCGTGTTGGCAATTTTGACGCGCGCGACGGTCAGAATCTCGCTGCCCAGATGATTGCCGACGACCCGCCGCATCACGGATTCGGAGATATCCCGAAGCGTCCGCGTCGGCTCCCGCATACTGTACAGAAACTTGATGGGATCGGCGATGCGATACTGGACGACCCACTCGACATCGATGATGTTGAGGTCGCCGGATAGCATCAGCGATTCATCGGGAAAGTTCTTGCTGACATACCGCGTCGGCGTGCCCGTCTCGGCGGTGCGGAAGCCGAATTCTTCTTTGAGTACCCGCTCGGTGGCGACACGCTGGATGTCGTCGATCCCGAACGGCAGCTTGAAATGCAGGCCGGGGTCGCTGGTCTTGATCACCGCGCCGAAACGCTTGACCACCGCCTGTTCTTCCGGCTGAACCGTATAGACCATCGTGAGCGCAACCACAACGACAAGCGCCAAGACGGCGCCCGTTATAATGATGCGTCCCGAATGGCGGAACTGTGCCAGCAACGCGGAAATATCAATTTGTTGATAGGGGTCTCTTGGATTTCGCATAACACCACCCTACGCGGACAGGCGTTGCCTGTCAAGCACATTTCGTCAACCTGTCGAAATTCACAGCATTTGATGCCGTCAATGCCAGCCGTGGGCGGTGTTGGCCGCAACGGACGTGGAAGAACAATGCCACCTACCGGGCGGACAGTTCGTCAATAAACTGTTTGGCTTCGGTCAGGCCCATGCCGAAGTGTTGGCGGACGAGGTGGACGGCAGAGGCAGTATCGCCTTTTTCAACCAGGGCGACAATCCGGCCTTCCATCTCTTGTTTGTCTTTTAGTGGCTTGGTGAAATCGTCGGATTCTCGCTTCTCGGCCACAACAGCGATGCGGTGGATTTTCAACTCGCCAAGAGCAGTCTTCTGTCCGGGACGAATATCGGTGACACACATCCTCAGTGTCTTATCGTCTTTAAGTTGAACGGGGTAATGAGCGCTTTGAGATTTAATGCGACTCGCGGTAGAATCCTTTTTACTTCGCTCTAACTGAAGGGCTTCAGACAATTCCACGCCGAATGGATGATGCGCGACAATTTCAATATGCCGGGAATACTTCGTTGTACTTCTTCCTTTTTGGCCCGGAACTTTTTCCACCCGACGAATCAAACCGGCGCTTTCAATCTCATCATACCGAAACTCGACAATCTGCAAATCCTCAGCCGGAAAATGGCTATTCAAATAGGAACGGTATTTGATCCAGAGCCTGTCCGGGCCGAGGGCAAAAAGCCAATTGGTCGGCTGAAACGCGCGCCGGAGCATGGAGGTTGTCAGCAAAACAGCCAATACCCCGCCAAGCCCCACTGCCAACAACGCGACCAAAGGCACTTTCTCCGAGGTATAGCCCTTGATCATCGCTGCGGCGACTCCCAAAACTGCAATCAATACAACCGCCGCCCCAAACCAACTGTGGCGAAAGAACATTGCCTGCTGACGGGTCGGCGCCTGATGCAAGGACAAGAGCTTCACGGCAAGTTCGCTCCGAATTAGAAGACATTTTCAAAGAGATTGATGCCATCGACGACTTTACAGGTGTGCACGGCGTATTTGTCTGCGAATGCCGGGCGGCTTCGCGGATAGCCCGTATCGACAGCCTGTTTGACCGCGTCGGCATTGTCGGCCAAAACCAAGGCCCCTGCCGCCCCTTTGTCCCCGCCGCCAAGCATCCGTTCGCCGAGTACGCCGGGCACGGTGCGGACGATGTCGCACATGGTTTCCAATTCCGGGCCGGAGATGGCATAGTCGTCGCGAAGGCCGATGCCGTCCTGCCGAAAGATGCGGCCGACCGTCTCGATGTCGCCGGCCTTCCAAGCGTCCATCATCTGATAAAACCGCTTCTGGGCGTTGTAGATGTAATCCATCCGGGCGACCAAGTGCGGAGCATCCTTGACGAATTTCGCGTTGATGTTGTCGAACAGTATTGGGTCGCGGACGTCGGCCAGACAGGAAATATCAAAGCCCGCGTGCTGGGCCTTTATGACCAACTCCTCGCACTCGGCGCGACGGACTTTGTAGGTCGATTTTTCCAGTCCCGGCCGCACCGTACCGGTATCCATCACGACGATGCGAAAATCCTTTGCGCCCGCACCCAGCGGAACATAGTCAATCGACCGGTCGGCGGGCTTGTAGTGCGTACCCATCCCCGCCTTGGCAAAGGCGATCATAATCTGGTCGAGCTTGCCGCAGGGCGAGCCGATGTAGTCGTTTTCGACCATCTGGGCCAGATCGACGACCTGCATCATATCCGGCGCGGCGATGCCGTTGGCGTCAAGGACGGACAGAATCAGGTTCAGCGACAGCGATGCGCTGCGGCTCATCCCCCCGCCGGGAATGTTGCCGATTAGGACAGCGTCGATGCCCTGCGTCAGCGTCAAGCCCTCGCGGCGAAGGATATACTCGACGCCGAGGGGAAACCGCGCCCACGTGTCGGCCACTTCGACGGACTTGGGCGCAGGCACATGGCCGAGTTCAAACTCGACAACGCCGTCGCCGGTGAAGTTGCCGCTGAACAGCCGCATTTTCGACGTACCGTTGGGCTTGTAGGCCATCCAGATAAACCGGTCGGTGCCGACGCCGAACAGCTCGGTGCCGTTGTAGTCGCCGTGTTCGACGCCAAGGCAAAACCGCGACGACGAGCGGCGGACCTTGGCCCCGGCAACATCGATCTTCGCCTCGGCGGCCAGTTTCTTTAACGCATCAAACGCCTGCTGATCGGTTGTAATGTTCACTTGTATCTCCTGCAGTTGACGTAAACCTGTATCTGGGTTAGAAGAAAATGATATAAAGAATAACCGTCAAAGCGACGACCACCAGGCCGAACATCTTAGTGCCCTTGGAAGATGTCATATCCATCTTCTCATTGACCGGCAGAACGACCGGGGTTTTGAGCGGGTTGAGCATCGTCATCACGGCCAGCACAATCATTATAATAATCAGGCAAAGGGCCATCCGATTCAGGAACGACCACGCGGCCACCGTCTGAAGAAGTTCAATGTTCTTTAGCCCCGGAATCATTGGGCTGAACTTGAACAGACCATAGAGGACGGGGTTGAGCAGCAGCCCGACCGTACCGACCGACCGTGGAGCCTTGTGGATCAGCAGGCCAAAGATAAAGACCGACAGGATACCCGGCGAAATGAAGCCCTGGAATTCCTGAATGAATGTGAAGATGCCGCCGAAAACGGGGCTGCCCAGGTGCGGGGCGATGGACAGTGCAATCAGCACGAACAGCACGACAAACGCACGACCGGACATAATCAGCTCGGCCTGTGAGGACTTGCCGCCGCGGAGCTTGTTATAAATGTCCATCGTGGCGATGGTCGAGGCGGAGTTGAGCATCGAGGCCAGCGAACTGACGACAGCGCCGAAGATGGCCGCCAGCACAAAACCCAGCAGGCCATTGCCGACCGGGAGCAGTTTGCGAAGCAGGACCGGAAAGGCCGAGTCGTAATCATAACCGACCAGCCGGGACTGCACGACGATGCGTTCTTTTTTGGGCAATGTTTGGTTGTGCGCTTCAATCTTTCCGAGAATGTCATTGTTGGCCGCCAGCGTGCCTTCGGTCATGTCCGGCACGACGCCGATAGCGGCGGCATTGAATGCCACCAGATTGCGGGCAAGATCCTCGTTGAACTCAACAAACGCATCGTCGAAGCGGAAGGCAACGCCGGCCGTTTGCGGAGCGTCCATTGTTTCTTCATAGACCGCGATGACTTTGGCGTTATTGCGAATGGCCTCGTTCCGCAATTCCTGACTGAACAGATTGTACGCCAGCATCCCGGGAATGACGACGACAAACGGGATCACCAGCTTGAGCAGCGCGGCGAATACAACCCCTTTCTGGCCTTCGGAAAGGGATTTTGAACCCAATGTGCGCTGCGTGATGTACTGGTTAAGCCCCCAATAGAAGAAGTTGGGAATCCACAAGCCCAGGATCAGGGCCGTCCAGGGGATTTCGGGGTCATTGGCCGGACGGAACATGTGAATCTTGCCTTCCGGCAGCGCCCCGCCGTTAAGCATCTTAAACCGTTCAATGGCGCCGGCCGCCGAAAGCTGTTCGGCATCAATAGAGTTCGAAGACCCCAGCAGGGATTGGGGTTCGGCCGAACCGAGTGCCTGGATGGCCAGATAAGCAATGACGCCGCCGCCGACGATCAGCGCTGCACCCTGGATCAGGTCGGCCCAGGCGCAGGCCTTCAGGCCGCCGGCGAAAACATAAACGGCCGCCAGCACGCCGATAATCCAGCAGCCGACGGTGATACTGCCCAAGTCAAATCCCAGCAGGGTCTGGCCCTGGAAGAAGACGCAGATCACCTTGGCCCCGGAATAGATGACTGAGGCGGTCGGCACGCCGACCAGAATAATCAGGGTGCTGACGGCCATCACCGTTCGGGCAAAGGTGTTGTATCGATATTCAAGAAACTCGGGGATGGTATAGATGCCGCTCTTGAGAAATTTAGGGAGAAAGACAAATGCCACAAAAACCAGTGTAATCGCGGCAAGCCATTCGTAGCTTGCGATCGCCATACCCAGCCAGTCCGCCGCCTTGCCACTCATCCCGACGAACTGCTCGGTCGAGATATTGGCCGCAATCAGCGAAAACCCGATCAGCCACCAACTCAGCCCGCGTCCGGCCAGAAAGTAATCTTCCCCGGATTTTTCGTTGCGGCTTTTAATCAGGCCCAGACTGATCACGCAGACCACAAAGAGAACAAATACTATAATGTCCAAAATTCCCATAATCTTTCTCCTAATAAAGTCAAAAACCTGTCATCTTTATGTGTCATTGATAAAGGGGTTATTATCCGGATATTGACTAATAATTCAACAAGAAACATCGAAATCAACAAGGAATTTCTGTGTTTATTTGTCCCGTATCCAGAGAATTGTCTTTCCAGAATGGCTTGGATGAGATAGATTATAGAGGAAACAAACAGGAATTCTATGGAACAGAACACCACAAACGAGGTTGGGCTTTCGATTGTCATTCCAGCCTTTGAAGAGTCGCGGAAAGTCTGTGGGGATATTGCAGCCGCGTCGGCGTTTCTGACGGAATTTCCGGGCGGCGGCGAGATTCTTCTGGTGGACGATGGCAGCCGCGACAAAACGGCCAGCGTCGCAGAGGAATGCGCCCGCCATGCGGAGGTGCCGACGGAGGTGATCCGGCTGGGACGTAACCGCGGCAAAGGATGTGCCGTGCGAACCGGCATCCTCCGCAGCCGCGGCAGGTACGTCATGTTTGCCGACAGCGGCTGCTGCGTGCCGTATGACGAGACCCTCACCGGCATCCGGATGATCCAACGGGGCGAATGCGTCATCGCTCACGGCTCGCGCAAAATGGACGTCAGCCATATCCATCGGCCGCAGTCCTGGTATCGCCGGCTGTGTTCCCGCCTGTTCCATTGGCTGGTCATCCACGACATCAAACGACTGGCCAACCTCACCGACACCCAGTGCGGATTTAAGATTTATGACGGCGCGATCGCGCGGTGCCTGTATCCGATCTGTACGATTGACGGCTTCATGTTCGACATCGAGATCATCCTTCTGGCGATGAAATACGGCTATACGATCCGCGAGTTTCCGGTGGATTGGTCCTGGGACCCGGACAGCCGACTGCGACCCGCCCACGAAGCGTATAAAGTCCTGCGAGACCTGATCTGGCTCAAACGTCAGTACGGAGAGGTTCTCAAGTCGCCGTCCAAGTCATAGAGGCGCGGCAATGCGTTATGGGGTTGGCCAGTCGCCCAAGCGAAGCAATGGGGCGGCCGCATCGGCAAAAACCAGCAGGAGGCTTGCTTCGGGACGAGTCTGGGAAAACGTCTCCACCGCCTCAATCGGCATAACCATCAACGCCGTGGTGAGGGCATCGGCCATGGCGCCCGGGGCGGTCGTCAGCAGCCAAACGGCACGTCTGTCAACGACGGGATGGCCGGTCGTCGGATTGATGATATGGCTGCCGCGGTCGAGTCCAGAACAGCTTAAGGTCTGATGGGCCAATTCGAGGCGGGCGAGTCTTTCGGCCGGATTGTAGGGGTTGCTCAACACGACCGGCCAGCCGTCTCTTTCCACCGGCGCTCCCATCGCCAGCACCGTGCTGGTGCCGCCGTGAACAAGGGCGCGGTCGATGCCCCACTCACGCAGGATATCCGCCATCCGGTCGAGGGCATAGCCCTTGGCCACGCCGCTCAGATCAAGCCCGATATTGTCGCGCAGCACGGTAACACTCATCGCATCAGGAGTGAGCGTATAGGCCCGGCCTTTTCGCGTCTGCTGCAACGCCGCTATCGCCTCCGGGGTGGGCTGACCGGTTTTCCAGAGTCGCACCAGCGGGCCGACCGTGACATCAAACGCCCCACCGGTCAGATCATACGCCTCTTCTGCGGCAATCAGACAGGCCATCGTGTCCGGCGAAACAACAATCATATCGCCCGCCGCCGCCGCGTTAATGCGCCCGATGTCGCTGTTGTCAATAAAACGGCTCAATTCCTGTTCGAGACGGTCGGCCTCATGAAACGCGGTGCGCGCCGCACGACCGGCATACGAGCCGTTGTCGTGCTGAATCCACATCTCAAAAACCGTGTTCATCGCCTGATGGCTGAATTTGACCAGGTTTTTGATCTCTCTTCGGCTGGGTTCGATCTGCACGGCGTGCACCTCATCAGATTTCAACGCGGCGGGGTCGGGGACAGGTTCGGCCTGTCCGAACGCTTTTTCCCAGAGGGTTCGGGTCAGAACGCCCCTCCATTCGACAGAGGGACGCAGCTCGATGGGGTCGTCAAACAGAGGAACATAAAGCTGCCGCTGCCCCGGCGGCGGGTAATCATAGAGCTTGCGCAGTATCTGCGGTTTTGATTCTGCATGACACAGCACCAGGTCCGGGTTGGGCTGCCGTCCATCGACGGCGGCGGTATAAGCGACCTGCGAAAAGTCTCGCAGATACCACGGCAGCGGCCAGTAGTCGTGGCCGGGCGCGACGACCTGGATGTACATATTTTTGCCGTCCGGATGGGCGGCGGCCGCCTGACGGACAACCCGATCGATCTCAAACACATCCGGGCCGGTATGCGCATACGCCCACGGATTCCCCGGATGGGCGGCATATCGGCCATTCAGCAAAACCGACTGAACCAGCGGACTGGCGATACCAAACAAGATAAACACGGATATCATCACCCTTCTCGACCACGAGCCCATATCCCACGTCAACAGACGGTCGCCAGCCAGCCCGGCCAACAAGACCATCCCGTATAGAAAATTCAGCGTACACCAAGGGGTTTTGTAGGGAATCGCCGAATAAATCACGGTCATAATCAACGTAAAAAACGCTAAAAAGACGCAGAAGAAACGGCGGTGCGACAGGGTTTCGTGCCGGCGGAAGGCGAAAAAGAAGCCGAACAGCGCACCGGCGACGATAACATCCTCATTCCAAACAATCGGCTGGACAAACTCGATCCAGACCAGTAAATCCAGATACCAATACCACGGGTGGGCGTGGATGCTGTGCTGGCCGGCGCGACCGAACCAATAGGTATAGGTCAGCACCGAGTCCAGAATGCCGTCGGGATTCTGTCCAAAGGACGAGAAAAACAATGCGCTGGTCACAATGGCCGCCAGCAAGCCCAGCAGACCATTGCGGTTATACAGGGTAAACCGTGTCGGGCTTTCCGCCACGACAAGCGACAACAGCAGCGCCAGCAGAACCGCCGCAAAGGTAAAGGCACAGGTCTCCTTGGTCGCATGCATCAAGCCGGCGCATACCCCGGCCATCAGAATCCACCCTCGCCCTTCTGTACGCAGATACCGCCACAAGCCGCCCAGAAATCCGGCCGTAAATAAGACCAGCAGCATCTCTTGAATATAGTACCGGCTGAAATAGACAAACGCCGGCGACAGAGCCAGCAATACCGTCGAAAAGACCGCCGCGCGCAAACCGATCCCGTCAAAAAACAGCAGAGGCGTCAGCAGCAGAAGCGTCCCGATCAGCGCCGGCACAAGCCGCAGTGTCGTCTCGTCGATTTGTGTATAATGGGACTGGCCGCGAAGCTTGGCGACCAGCAGCGTCAGGTAGTTCAGTGTCGGACCGTGATATTCATCGGGATCGTAGGCGTAAAACCCTTCGTCCATCAACGTCCCGAATTTCGCGGCGTGAACCGCTTCGTCGGTGTGCATCGGGCGGGCTTCCAGTCCATAAACCCTGAACCAAAACCCGAACCCGATTACCACACCAAACAGTAAACATCCTATACGTGTCAACCACATAGGCAATTACTTGCCATAGACTTCCACTTCAACGTAGTGATTGTAGTCGTTCTGGTTGTTGCCCTGGCTCCAGAGCCGTACATACCGACCGCGTACGCCGCCGCAGTCGATCAGCTTGCCTTCTGAGGTCTCGACATAATTCTGGTCCGTCCCGACACCCTGGCCGAGCGAGTTGTCGTGGTCGTTATTGAAAACGGTCACTGCGTCGATAAACTCCGGATCGCTCGATACCTGCACCACGATGTCCAAATAGACACGAGCCGTACTGTGGAAATGCCACGCGACAATCGCATAAATATCGCGTTCTTCTTCCAGGTCGATCATAACCCATTGTACAAACGGCCCCAGTTCGACGACACTGGCGTCGGTGCCTTCTTTATCGCCATCGACAATCATATCCAGTTCGCCCATGAACGGAAACGGTTCGGAACTGGTGACAGGCCGATTCAGGGCGACATTGGTAACGCCTTCGGGCGCCAAAAACGGCGGCCGTGTTCGGCCCAGCGGCGCTTGAAGATTGGGAACATCAATATTTTCCGGCGTCCCAAGAAACATCGGTCGGGGCAGCGTCAGCGGGATGGGAACAAGGTCCGTATCCGCCTCCCCGACGGAAGCCGCTGGGGCCGCTTCATCCGTCTCAATAGTTGCCCCTTGGGCTACACGGGGGGGCGTGGGAGCCTGGGTTTCTGTCTGCGGATCCGTTTTCTTTTCGCACCCGGCCAATGCCAGACCCATAAGCACAATAAGGATGCTGTATAGCACTTTCTTCATTTCGAGTGTCTCCGTAACAAATTTCGTTTTAAAGTTATACACATTCCCCGTCAATGGGAATCAATGCCAAAACTTCCTACGATGTTAAATACCGAAAAGTTTATTTTTTCTCAAGCTCGACCTTCGGAGGCTCAAGCCCCATCTCGGCAGCGATCAAATAAACGGAAAAGCCGACAATAAAGGACATTAACGTCTCAAGACCGTAAGCAAACCCGATTCCCGGCAGTGCCCCAAGGATGCCGACCAGAAAACCGACACCCCATGCGATATAGCCAGCCAAGTTGATGCCTTTCCGCGGACCGCTCCAGCCGCCGCTGCGAATATAATCGGCGGTCATTGCACCGATGATCGGCCCGAACGAGGCGCCGATGAGACCGAAAAATCCAGCCAGATTATTAGCCACTCCCGTAGCGGCAAGAATCACGCCGACAATGCCTGCGGCCATGGTCATCCCGACACGCGGCAGTTTGGGGAACATCGTCGAAAACGAATTGGCCGCCAGAAACGCACAAAAACCCGTCGGACAAATGCAGGCAATCACAAAGACCCAGAACATAATCTTCGACAATCCCCCGACCTCACCGATGGAACCGCTGAACGCGGCAATAATATCGAGATTGCCGGTTACCATACCGCTGGACACCGCCAAAGCAGGATTATTGCCCATCCCCCCGGCAATCGTAAACAGTGCAAACGTACCGGCCACCAGTGCCGCGACGGTAATCCCGAAGAAACCGCCCAAGACAACATCTTTCGGCGAACGGCTGTTCATCGTAAAGTCCGCTCCGGCAGCTCCGGCAGACGCAAAGAATCCCGCGGCCGCCTGCAGGGCGGCAAACGCTCCCAATCCCAGCACCGGTATAATCGACGCGGAACGGGCAATCTCGCCGGCCGTTTCAAATTTGCCGATGCCGCCCATATTGGCAAACCCGGCAATCACAATGGCGACCAGCGGAAAAATGGGAATCCAGCTTGACATCCAGCCGAGCCAACTGATGCCGACGGCGCCGACAAACGCAAACGCCAGCCCCCATACCGCACACACCAGCCAGAAAAACCCCGTGTTCGGCCCTGCCTCGCTTCCAATCGCGTCCATAAAGAACGACGCCGCCGAGACGGTAAACACCGCGTGCCAGCCAATTTGCAAAAAACCCATTAAAAGGCCGGGCATTAAGATGCCGCCCTGAGTGCCGAACGTCGATGCGCCGACGACATACAGCGGCATACCCGTCTTGAATCCGAGCAGTCCCGGAACATAGTAAAGCATAAAACAGAACAACGCCCCGATCAGCAGGCCGATAAAGCCAGCCCATACACTGCCGAACTGCAAGGCCCCGGCCATCCCGGCCATAAACGGCACGGATATAAAGATACCCGCATACGACGGTGCGATGTTTTTGTACCACGGCGCGCGATTTTCCATCGGGTTCGGTTTGGCCGCGGTCAGATAGTTCGGTAAGTTTTCGGTTGCCATTGTGTACCTCCTAAAAAAGTGGTGTGTTAGATTTCCATATCTTTTCTGATTCCGCTGCGAATCAGAACATACAACGTGAAAAGCACAACCAGTGCAAAGACCAACGCGCTCCAGCGATGCCATTCAAACAGCCATTCCTGCCCGTACGTGCCGAACAACGGGGTCATACTGACGACCATCGTCAGTGCAACCGGCAACGACAGCGCCGCGGCCAGCCAAAAGCCGACTTTGGCGGCGGCCGAACAATCCGTCAGCCAACAGCCCTGCCGGGCCTTGCGATGGGTCCATAGCTCGGCCAGATGGTCGGCGTCCTGCTTGACAAAACGATACCGCTGGGCGCCGGTAATGACAACGACGGCGGCGCTGGCGATCAACACCGGTGCAAATGTCGCGTGCAGCATCAGCCAGTACCCCTCCAGACGTCCCCACAACAGCGGCGGCAGAAAACCGGTCAACAGCAATACGACAAAACTGAGAAGTCCCAAAAGAAACGCCAGCTTGCGCAGCCGGCTGCCCCAGTTGAGTGTTTGTTCCAGAAACAGCAGTGTAAACAGATGCACTTTTTTACGGATCAGCGTCCCGATTGAAAACCGCTTTTCACTGCCGCACGGAAAGAGCAGATGATGCAGCACAATGCCGCCGAAGACTGCCAGAAAAGCAATAAGCGATACGACTCTAAACATTATTGGGCCTCCTGTGCGCAGGCCCGCGAGATGACGACCAGGGCCTTGAGTCCATAAATCAGCAGCACCAACCCGATCAGACCGCACGCGGCAAAGGCGACGACCTTGAGCATCGGACGAAACACAAACGACGCATTGAACGCCCACATATAAAATCGGTCGATGCCTTGCAGTTCGACCATTTGAACAAACTGCTTGTCCCCCTGAATGGGCGTATCCATCTCGACGCCGGCAAAGAAGAACGGCGAATCCGTGGTATGACAATCCGCACAGCTGCGCACACCCAGCGACTGGGCCGCTGGCCGCACATCATGCGCCAACGGCCAGGCATACGGCGCCGCCGCGGGATGATCGCCGACCACAAGATCGCCCGTATCGGTCTGTTGATACAGCTTGCCGCCGGAAATATAGACAACCGTGCCGTCGCCCTGTCGCCCTGCCGCAAGCAAGCCAAGGACATCAGCGACCTGTTCTTCAGTCAGCGGTCGCCAGTCGTCCTCTCGCTCGACCTCGACGGCAAGGATACTGCTCGCCGTCGCCAACACATCCGCAGGCGGTATCGGGGTCACGTCGTCGCCGTCCAGAATGGCCCAGAACGCCGGCCAAACCAGATAGTGCGGGCCAATCTTGTCGTCGTCGCCCTTTAGCAGAACAGGAGCATACACATGCGGCAGCCGCAGGTCCACCTTGTGCAGACCGTGCAGGCCGAGCTTGTGAATCCGGGCGGTGCGCCAGCGGCCGACAGACTCCTCCGGCCACGTTCCGGAATGACAGGCGGTACAGTTCATTTTATCAAAATGGATCTGCGGGATGCCGGCATGGCGCGGAACAGGAGCGCCGAGCCGTCCGCCCTGCGGGGTCGGCTCATCCGCGACGCCGAGATGACACCCCTTACAGGACAGCGACGCAAAGCGGCCGTCGGCCGTTTCCTCGCCGCGTAAAAGCTTATGATCGACCCCGTTGCGATGGCAATCGGTACAGCCGATTCCCGCCGCCGAATGCACATCGAGATCGCGCGTCCATTCAAGCGATTCATCGACACGCAAATCCTGATAGGAATGACAAAAGTAGCACTGGCGATCTTGGGGCTTTCCGGCAATGTCAAAAAAGACCATCTGATCCTTGTCAAAGACGCCGTCGGCATAGGTTATCTCAATGCCGCCTTCGTCAAATTCCGGATCGAAAAAGCTCGACAACGCCGAAGCCGTTCCCGTCACGACGGCCTTGCCGCTGGCCGCCGCCGCCGCCCACCGGTAATTCTGCCGGGCCACCTGAAGCGCCGCCAGCGACGCATCGTACTTCGGGTCGGCGCTATGGCACGCCAGACAATTGATCTCGTATTGGCCGCTGATGTTCTGACGGAGTGTATGTTCCGGTTCGGTCGGATCCATCGCGGAATAGCTGCCGCCGGGATGATGACTGCCAAAGCGTATGACAAAATCCCACGCCGTCAGTCCAACCTGTTCGGGCGTGAACGTACCCATCCAGCCGCGACCGGAAACCGGCAGTTGCGTGCGGGTGCGTGCGTCGCTGAACATCCACGGTTGACCGGGCCGACCGGCGGGCACGTGCGGGTCGTGTCCGCTGAAATGCCACCCTTGGCTAATCTTACCATAATCGTGGCACTCGCCGCAAGTCTGCTGGGTTGAAAACGGTTTCGGAGCGACATCCGTCGAACGGATGCGCCGGCCGTCTTCATCCAGCAGTTCCACCAGATGCACCGGCATACTGCGATTGCCGTCATTGCCATCGCCGAGGAGCTTTTCCTCCTGCGCCCGAACCACGGTCGACGCCGGCAACAGCAGGACCATCACCATAAGTAATCGATTCAACGCAGACTCTCCATCCTTGGATAAGCTTAGATTGTGAATTCGTCCGGATTAAACTCCAACCAACTTCCTTTTTCGACGGCTTCGTTGACCTTCAGTACCGTCACCGCCGTTTCGAAGCCGACTTCGGCCGGGCAAGTTAGTTTGGCCTTGCCGCGAATTGCATCAAAGAAATTGACCAGATGCGGTTGATGGTAGGCCTCGCTCATCGTAATGGGAATAGTGTATTCGGACGGGCTGACCGAAGTGCGAAGATCCAGCACTGCGTCTTCGTCAGGCTCTTCGGCGATCACACCGGCGGTTTTGAGCAGATAGCCCTTGTCAACCCACGGCTGCCATTTGTCTTCTTCGACCCAGCTTTCGCGATAGGCACTGCCGCGGTTGGCCGCTTCAGAGATGACCAGTGTGCCTTGGTCGCCCATAAACGATTCATAGTAGCCGTTGGCGCTGTTGGTGGTCAGGGTCTGATAGAACGCCCGGACAAGCCCGGCCTTGGTTTCATATTCATAAATGGCCATCACATTGTCATACCATTCGTGGTTGGTCCAGTAGTCGATACCGCCGCTGGCCATCACACTCTTGGGATTCGCGTCAAGGAACCAACTGTAGATGTCGATCTGATGACTGCCCAAATCGACAATCGGGCCTCCGCCGAGACCCTTGAACCAGCGCCAGTTCCGGAATTGATGCATATCTTTATAGCCGTATTTGTTCAGCGTCGCCTCATCGATCTCAGCGCCCGCTGCCCACCCGAGGTCTTCGCAGGCCGCCCGACTGCGGTTCCACTGGCCGTTGATCGTGGTAATCCGACCCAGCAGCTTGGCTTCCTGAATATATTTTTCGTAGGAATACTGATAGCGCGGGTTGCTGCGACGCTGGTGGCCGATCTGCAGCAATTTGCCGCTCTTGCGGGCAGCCTCGACCATCCGGCGGGCGCCTTCAATCGTATTGCTCATCTCTTTTTCGCAATAGACATGACACCCCTTTTCCAGTGCGGCAATGGTATGCTCGGCATGCCAGAAGTCCGGCGAGGCGACAATCACCGCGTCCAGATTCTCTTCTTTGTCCAGCATCTCTTTGTAATCGACGTAGGGCGTCCCCTTATGGCCGTGCGCGCGATAGGCGTCAAAGCCGCGCGACACGCGCGTCAGGTTGAGCTTTTCCCAGATATCACAAACCGCAACAAAGCGAACGCCCGACTGCGCCCCCATCCTCAGAATCACATTCGACAGAATCTGCCCCTGTGCGCCGGCCCCGATCAGTGCGACATTGATCGTGTCCCGATTGCCGGAGGTCTGCCCCATCGCATGATTGGCCACAAATAAACCGGCTCCGATGGCGGCGGTAGATTGCATAAACTCACGACGATTTAAATCAATTTTCATTGTTACTAATGCCTTTCCATTATCACTCTTTAACTCTGATATTCCGATACCAAACCTTGGTGCCGTCGCGATGATCTTGAAAGCCGATAAACCCTTTGCGCGGCAAATCTTTATAGGCAACCGTAAATTTATTGCCTGAACCATCAGGATTTCGACCGGCCTCTGTCCACTCATCCAAAATGATAGCAATAATCGGCTCATTATTCAAGACAATTTCGACCGCGGGACCGTTTGCCCGAATCGTCATCCGATTCCACTGGCCCGCCGGCCGCATCGCATTGACACGCGGCGCCTGGATATCAAAAATCGCCCCGCCGATATGCGGGGACACCGCTTCACCGTAAGAACCGTCGATTTGCACCTCGATCCAGGGAATCCACTCCCGGTCGCCGGCGCGAAGAAAGACGCCGCTATTGGTGCCCTCCTCAACGTTAAATTCAAAATCAAGAACATAGTCGCCGTATACAGCCTGCGTCCAGATGTCGCCGCCGCCTTTCAGCTCAAGTACGCCGTCCTGATACACCCAACTGTCTTTCTCGAAAACAGCGTTTGACAAATCATCTTTAAGCAGCGGCTTCCAGCCCGACGGCTTCAACGCCGACGCAACCTGATTAAAGTAAGCGACGCTCTGCCGAATCAGCGGCACATTGTTATCCCAACTGTGCTCGTATTCAGCGGCAAACGGCCCCTGATAGCCCTGTCTATGCAGTTCTTCCAGAATACCTTTGATGCGATCCTGTCCCGTTCCCCAGACGACATCGTGTCCTTTGTCAACATCGAACTCTTTGATATGAACATCGTGAATACGCCCTTCGAACAGCTTCAGGCACGCGACCGGATCCAACTCGCTGCGTACCCAGTGGCCGACATCGGCACAGACGCCGATCCACGCGCTGCGGCCTTCCATCGCCGCCCGCACAATCTGCGGATCCCAATAGTGTGTCGGCTTCGGGTGGTTGTGAATAGCCAGCTTGATCTTGAACTCCTGGCACAACGTATCAATCATCGCAAGCCGTTCAACCGGCGGCTCTGACACAATCACACGAACGCCCATTTCCTGGGCAAACGTAAACAGCCGGCGCGCCTGAGCTTCCGCGTTCGGAATATCAACGACGCCAAAGGCAATCATCGACACATTGGCCTCGGTCAGCTTGTCCTTGATCTGCCGCCGAATTTCGGGGGACAGATCGGCGTTCATCTGTGCGTTGATCTCCGGCGAGACACGCTGGCCGGGATAGGCCTGAATCCAGCCCAGCCCCAACTGGCGAACCTTGTCCACCGCCTCAAAAAAGGTAAAGCGGTTAAACGACCACGCCTGCACGCCCAACTGCCAGCCGTCATAAACGTCCGTTTTCGGATGCGGCGGTTGAGCGGAAATGGCGACCCCGGCCGTGATACACAGCATCCCAAGTCCCGTAAGACAGATTTGTTTCAGCATATCCGACTCCCGTTTGCGTTACAGTGTCCAGCCTTCACGGTACGGCGGGTTGACGTATCGGTTCAGTTCCGGAATGTTGGTCACTTCCATCTTGTCGCCGTCCCACACGATCTTCTCGCCCGGACGGAACAGGCACAAATTGCCCATCAGCACCATTTCCGTGAACGGACCGGAATAATCAAACGGCGCGGACGGTTCACCGTTGCCTTTGCAGGCGTCAACCCAGTTCATTTCATGGCTGACGCTGATACGCGGAAGCGTCGGTTCGGGACGCCGATACTCGCGCATCCGCGAATAAGGAACCAACTCCGGCCGCTGGCCGTAGCAGCCGCACATCAGCTTGCCTTTGTCACCGACAAATAGCACACCGCCGTCGCTGTCGCCCATGCGACGGTTGCCTTCCAACTCTGCCGGCCGTTCCGGCATAAGACCGCCGTCGTACCAGTGTACCTTGACCGCCGGCATACCCTCACGCTCCGGGTATTCCAAGTGGATCACCGAGCCGAGCGGATAGGTTTCATCCACGCCGATTTTTCGCCACTTTTCCACAACATTGCCGGCGTAACTGCCCTGCGCACTGATGGGATATTTGAGCTTCAGCGCCCAGAAGATCGGGTCCATGATATGACAGGCCATATCGCCCAGCGCGCCGGTGCCGAAATCGACCCACGCCCGCCAATCCCACGGATGATAAGCACTATGATACGGACGAAACGGCGCCGGCCCGATGAATAAATCCCAGTCCAGAGACTCCGGAACCGGCATGGTTTCTTTCGGTCGGTTCATACCCTGCGGCCAGACCGGCCGATTCGTCCAGGAGTGTACCTCACGCACCTGGCCGATAGCGCCGTCCCAAATCCACTCGCAGATAGTGCGAATGCCCTCGCCGCTGTGCCCCTGATTGCCCATCTGAGTCACGACGTTATAGCGCCGAGCCGCTTCGGTGAGCATACGAGCTTCGTACACCGTCTTGGTCAACGGCTTTTGCACATAGACGTGCTTGCCGCGCCGCATACATTCCATCGCGATCACGGCGTGCGTGTGATCGGGCGTGGCAATAACCACTGCGTCGATCTCTCGGCCCATCGCGTCAAGCATCTTCCGATAGTCTTTAAACCGTTTGGCGTTGGGATACCGGCTAAACACCCCGCCGGCATAGCTCCAGTCCACATCGCACAGCGCGACAATATTGTCGGATTCCATTTTCTCAAGGTTGCTTTTGCCCATACCGCCGACGCCGACGCCGGCAATATTGAGTTTATTATTCGCCGAAACGGAGCCATCGGCACCGAAGACCCGTTCGGGAATAAAGCTAAACAGTGCCGCGCCCGTCGCGGCCGAACCGAGAAAGCCGCGACGGGTCATTGCAGGGGTTCGTTTTGATTTCATATATGGATCCCCATATTAATTGTCATAATCAAAACAATGTTATTTGACACTGAGACCGCGCATCGGCGAGCCGTCGGTGTTGGTTACACGCACACAAAAACCCCAATCCGAGGCACCTTGCGTGATTTTCAACATAAGCTCGTTCTCACCCTGACGAAGCTGAACATCCACTTTATCTTCGCCTTGGGTAACCCCGCGCGTCACATTGTTACGGTGAACGACTTGGCCGTTGAGCCATACCTTCACCCCGTCATCGCTGCCAATCTCAAGGATGGCCTTGATCTCTTGCGGCGAAACCAGAACCGCACGGGCGTACGCGACACGGTCCGAACCATCCATCACACTGGCCAAATCCATCAGCCAGAAATTCGACCGACCGCCCGAGGTGGTCATCGGCGTCCATTGTGCCTGTGCCGGATTCGTTTCCGGTAAAAATGCAAAATCAAAAAGCTCTTCCGCACTCTTATTAACCTGCATGTAAGGTCCGCTGATCTGCCAACTGAGAATATGTCCGATTCGGCTCTCGGCCTGCGTGACAAGTCTCCGAATCTGCTGTCTGAGTGTATTGTTGCTCGTCTGCTCGGAGATCGCCTGCAAGGCCGCAATCGCCGCATCCGGATTACGTTCGATCAGCCGCGTACTGATACCCACTACCGCCGCCTCGGCCTCGGCCCTGAGTTCGGCGTTATCCATCATTTTTTGAGCCTGTCGCAGAGCGCTCTCGGAGCTAAGTTCACCCAAAGCCGCCAGGATCGACCGCTGTTCCTGTAACCGGTCGGTCATGGTCAAGGCCTCGGTCAGTGCATTAACAATCTCCGATTCGGTCTTGCCCTTACCACTGGCCAACAAGCGAATGTATGTCCGGAACGCAAGGACCTTATCCGTGCTGTCGGGGCCGGTCGTGGCTAGCGTGTGAATTTCATCAAAAAAGTCCATCCCCGGCCAATCCAGCATGGCTCGAAAGGCCGCGTCGCTGACGCTGCTGTCAGACGACGCCCGCAGGCGGCGAATGGTACCGACGGCCTGAGGATCGCCCAATCGACCGAGTACCCGCACGATCGACACCTTGGCAGCCGAAGACTCGGCTCTTTCTATGCCTGTCAGCAGCACAGTGGCCCGCCGGTTCAAGTCCGGAATTTGTTCGACGGCCGCAAGTGCGACGGCCTCAGCGGTCGTCCCGGGTTGATTCACCAGAAGATTGACCGCTGCGGGGATGTCGTCTTGAGTTACCGACGATTGAAGCGACCGGACAGCCTCTTGTGCCACACGACCGCTCGGATGCTGCGCCATTTCAAACAACAGTGCATTGGCCGTTGTAATACCGCGTGCCGGGATCGCGCGAAGCAATTCGACGGCCACCAGTTCGGTGTCCGCCTGACCGACCGTTTGACGAATGCCTCGTATAATCGCATCGGCCACATCGTCCCCCTGAATCTGATTCAGGGTCTCGCGCGCCGCATCCCGTTCGTTTCGATCCGACGTCGTCGCCGCCGCAGCTTTAGCCAAAGGCACCACACTGGAGCCATTGCCCAGCACGCCGATCGCCCGCAAGCCGGCGATACGAACACTCGCATTCGGACTGCTCATCGCACTCTCGGCGGCTTGACGTCCGGATGGATGTCCGTTAACCGTCAGTGCCGCCAGCAGGGAAACACGCGCCGCATCGGAAAGCCCGGACATCGACGAAACAACCGCCTCGATCACTGCCGGCTCCCGGACCTGGGCGACCAGACGAATCGCACAAGCCTGCACCACGGCGTCATCGCTCTTGACCGCCGCAGGCAGCAACTGGCCGAATCGCGTGCGACCGGCCTGTGAAATACCCGTCAGTGCCGCAACACGAATCAGAGACGGATTATCCGCCTTATATAGTTCTTCATAAAGAATCATCGCCTGGGCGGTATTGCCGTCAGCCAACAAATTGTCCGCACATACAACCAGAGCTTCTAGCCGATACGGCTGAAGATCCGTTGCAAACGATGCCCTCAATTCCCGCAGTGCCGTCCCGGCCTGCGGCGTCCCGATCGCACCCAACGCTTGCACCGCCGCTTTGGCGGCAGGCTTGTCCGACGCCGCCGCGATACGACCCAGCGGGGCGACCGCATCCTTGCTGCGTCGCCTACCCAGCGACGAGATAAGCCCGATTTTTGAGTTCGTTTCCGACGCCTGATTGAGCTTTCTGAGCAGCGCCGTATCGACCGCAGCGTCCGGAATCCGCTCAAGGGCATAACGCGCCATATGTTCGGTGTCAAGGGTATCCAACAGTGCCGTCAGCGCAGGCACGGACACGCCCGTCCCGATCACGCTTAACTCACGACAGACAAAATCCTGCACCGCTCGATTGGACTCGGCGGACAACAAGGGCAGCAGCAAACGCTCAATCGCCAGCAGATTTGCGGGCGACTCATAGTTCTGCTGGATGATGCTCTGCAGCTCAATCAAGTCCACGCGACTCCTGCCCCAGTCGTAAGTTTTGATCTTTTCGATCAACGCTTTAACCGGTTCGGTGTCCATCGCAGCCGCCGGATCACCAAGCGGTGTATCGTCCACTTTCAGATCGCCCAGCGCATACTGAATCCCCGCCAAATAATGCCACAATATCGGCGTCGTCCAAGTGATGTGATGCGTATGGCCCAGTGAACAGTAAAAAATCCGGCCTTTGCCGTAGGGCTTGATCCAACTGATGCCGGTATCCTCATCCTCCGGCACGACGCCGCGGACGTTCCGCGTCGCCGGATCGCTCATATCCAGACTCATCAGCACACGCTGTCGCTCGCGCGAATAAAACGGCAAATTCGTACGGTAAATCTCGTCGTTAACCCGAAACCCCTTGCCCTCGAACGAGGCCATCAGCGGATGATCCGGCTCGTCCAGTTTGATCGCCCACTCGCCCCGGTCGGCATTCCAGGGATGCCCCTGAAAAACCCCGCCCATCATATGCGACGCTTCGGGCCAGTCGGGAAAGTTATCCGTCGCCGCGTGGATCCCGACAATCCCTTTGCCCCCGTTGACAAACGCCATCAGCGCCTCGCGCTGGGCGGGATTGAACCTCAAACCGACCGTATTATTAAAGCAGATCGCGTCAAACCGCGCCAGCGACTCGGTCGAAAACACCGCCTTATCCTCGCTGTGTTCGATCGTAAAGGCGCCGGTTTTTTCGGCCATAATCTCCAGGGCCTTGGCCCAATACGGAATCGACGTGTGGTTGAACCCTTCTGTGAGATTAAACACCAGCATGTGACGCGGCTGTTCGGGTTTAACGACGGGTTTATCCGGCATCGCCTGACGCATCTTCTCGATCTCCTGGTCCGACACCGCAAACAGCAATCCCGCTGGCACAAGCAGCGCCGACAGGACGACGATTAGTGCAACCTTGACTTTCTGACTCATATCTGACCTCATTTCGTAAAAAGTAGTTATGTACTATAGGTGCCATGGACTGCGGTACGACCGCAACAGATAACGATCGGCCTGTGCATCGTCAACGAACCGTTCGGTCGTCGGATTCCAGCGAAGCTTTCTGCCCACTAACATCGCGATTTCGCCCAGCAAACCGACCGAAATCGACCGATGCGCAACTTCAGCGGGCGCTACGGTATCCTGCCGTGTTCGGACACAATCAATGAGATTCCGGAAATGATGTGTGCTTCGATAAAGCCGGGTTTCGTCGGGACCGATAAGTTCCTCCAAAATGCTTGGATTGGAAGCTCTTAATCTGCCTCGCGTGACATGGATCCAGCCATTTTGACCGTACCAGCAAACCCCCATCCCGTACTGCAGTTTGGACGAATTGGCCACGCGTATCTTCACCCCATTGGCATACGTGCACGTAAAATCATACGCATAGGGAGCGTTCCAGATGCCTTCGCGGGGATATTCGCCGACGCCTTCAATCTCGACCGGACCTTCATAATCCATCCCCAGCCCCCAGTGGGCGATATCCACATGATGCCCTGCCCAGTCCGTCAGTTGGCCCCCGGAGTAATCCAGAATCCAGCGCCAGTCCCAATGACAATTGCCGCCTCCGAAATCCTGATACGGCCGCCACGGAGCCGGTCCGAGCCACATATCCCAATTCAGGGTCTCCGGAACCTGAAGCAGACGAGTCATACCCCGCTGGCTGCCGTTGGGCAAACCGACTTCGACATAATCGACCTTGCCGATGCGCCCGTTGATGACCAATTCGGCGGCGCGATGAAAATCGCGCTCGGAACGCTGCCAGGAACCGGTCTGCCAAATGATGCCGTACCGTTTTACCGCTTCGCATATCCGGCGCCCTTCGCCGATAGTACGGGCCAGCGGCTTTTCGCTGAACATATCAATCCCCTTGCGCGCACAGTCCGTCGCAATCAACGCATGCCAGTGATCCGGCGTCGCTTGGCTGACAATATCCACCTGCACATTGTCAAGCATTTCACGGTAATCCTGAAACATGCGGCAATCTTGGTTGCGATAATGATTGTCCACGGTCTGCTTGGCATTGCCGCCATTGCGACGGTCCACGTCACACACGGCGACCACTTGAACATCCGCACCCACGTTCAAAAACGACCGCATATTGCCCGACCCTTGCGAACCGCAGCCTATTTGGGCAACTTGAAGCCGACCACTCGGTGGAATGGCTCGATTCAGCCCCAACGCCGAGGGGCTCACAATGTAAGGAAATCCGATCACCCCGGCCGCAGTCAGCGAGGTATGTTTCATAAATACTCTGCGACTTAACACATTACCCATAATCTTTGTCCTTTTTGTTAAAGGTCGGTTCTGTTATGTAAACCGTTAGTAAATAACAATCAGCTTATTTGTCAAAGGCCGCGTCAAAGGCAATCTGCGACGGTTCAAAATCCACTTTCTTGACAAACGCACACGCCTCTTTGGCGCCGTGCATCCGATCCATTCCGCTGTCTTCCCACTCGACCGACAGCGGCCCTTGATACCCGATGCGGTTGAGCATGCGGATGATCTCTTCAAAATTGACGCCGCCGCGACCCAGCGAACGGAAATCCCAGCCGCGTCCCGGCTGCCCGAAATTCAGATGCGAGCCGAGAATTCCGCTATAGCCGTCCAGTTGAACCGCCGCGTCTTTCATGTGCACATGATAAATCCGGTCGGAAAACTCCTGCAAAAAACGAACCGGGCTGACCATCTGCCAGTGCAGGTGGCTCGGATCGAAATTAAACCCAAACGCCTTGCGATGCTTGACCGCCTCCAGCGCCATCTTGGCCGTAACGATGTCAAACGCGATCTCGGTCGGGTGCACTTCCAACGCAAACTTCACGCCGCACTCGTCAAAAACATCCAGGATCGGATTCCACATCTTGGCAAAGAACGCAAAGCCGTCCTGAATCATCTGATCCGACACAGGCGGAAAACTGTACAGCAAATGCCAGATGCTCGACCCCGTAAAACCGTTAACGACGGAGACACCCATATTCTTGGCTGCCCGCGCCGTGGCCTTCATCGACTCGACCGCCCAGGCACGCTTTTTGTTTGCGTCCCCGGCGCAATCGGCCGGAGCAAACATATCCGACCGGCTGTCATTGTTCAAATCACACACAAGCTGGCCGGCTAGATGGTTGCTGATAGAAAAGAGCTTTAAATTATACTTATCCAAAATAGCCTTTTGCTTTTTGCAATAGTCCTGATCCAACGCGGCCTTAAAGACGTCCAGATGATCTCCCCAACAGGCCAGTTCCAGCCCGTCATAGCCAAAACCCGCCATCGTCTTGGCCAGTTCGTCCAGCGTCAAATCCGCCCATTGTCCGGTAAATATGGTTACAGGTCGTGCCATAATCGTCAATCTCCTTGTGAAAGAACGTTTGTTTGGGTTGGATTATTTCTTAAAAGCCGTCCATTTTTGTGTACTTTTGGCGCTGGCCAGCAGCGTCTGTAAAAACAGCATCCCGCGCAGGCCGTCTTCGACCTTCGGAAAATCCATCGCCAGCCGGTCGGGCTTGGTCTTGGTCAGACTGGCTCGCACCGCGTCTGCAAAATGTACATACGTATTCGCCATCGCCTCGATAAAGGCCTCCGGATGCCCGGACGGCAGGCGGGTATTGCACCCGGCCGCGGCGCTGTATGCGCCCACATAATCATTGCCGCGTTTCCATACCTGTTCGGGCTGGCCCATCTTCTTGACATGCAGATAATTGGGGTTTTCCTGATGCCATTCCAGGCCGCCCTTCTCGCCGTAAATCCAGATCGCCAGATTGTTTTCTTCGCCCACCGAGATCTGACTGGCATGCAGCACGCCGCGGGCGCCGTTGTTGTACTTGACCAGACAGTTCACGTCGTCATCCAGCTTGCGGCCTTTGACAAAGGTCGTCAACTCGGTGCACAAATGCGTCATCTTCAGCCCCGTGATATACTCGGCCAGATTCTCTGCGTGTGTGCCGATGTCGCCGCCGCAGCCCGAACCGCCGCTCTGTTTGGGATCGGTCCGCCAGGCCGCTTGCTGATTGTTGGTCTTTTCCAGCGCCGTCGCCAGCCACCCCTGAGGATACTGTACAACGATTTTGCGCACCTTGCCGATCTCGTCGCGGGCAACCATATCCCGTGCCAGCTTGACCATCGGATAGCCGGTATAGTTATGCATCAGCCCGAACACCCGTTTGGTCTTCTTGACGATTTGAACCAGCGACTTGGCCTCGGCGACAGTGATCGTCATCGGCTTTTCGCACATCACATGAAACCCTGCTTCCAGCAGGTCTTTGGCCATTGGATAATGCCAGTTGTTCGGCGCACAGACCGACACAAAATCCATCCGCTCGCCCATCGGCAGCGTCTGCTCGGCGACAATCATTTCTTTGTAATTGGAATACACACGGGCAGGGTTGAGATTCAATTCTTTGCCCATTTGCTTGGATTTTTTCGGATTAATGTCGAATGCCCCCCCCACAATTTCAATCCCCCCGTCCAACCGGGCGGCCTTGCGATGAACTTCGCCGATAAAGGCCCCCGGACCACCGCCAATCATCCCCATCTTCAACGTTCTGCCAATGTTCATACTCAATCCCTTTCCATTTCAGATGTGTAAAGTCAAAACGCTTGCCTTGCCAGCAATAACAATTAAACGCTTGACTATACATTTTATTTTAGGAAAATCAACAAATATTGACCAGTGGTAAATATTGAACGTAAAATAAAAGGCAATCGATATGCAAAAACCACAGAAATCGCAACCGGCAATCTTTTACGACGTCAATGGCACACACAAGGCCGACACCTGCGAAAATCTCAAGATCGCCACGGCGTGCGACGAGCTGTACTACGCCGCCTATGCTCACGGCTGTTATCACGGCGTCAAAATGCCCCCCCAAATGCTGCCCGAACTCTGTGTCGCCTGCGTCTGGGACGCCAACAAAGATCAGTCATGGGGGTTGCCGACACACCGCAACGAAGGCATCGAATTCGGCTACCTGACCCGCGGCAATCTGGATTTTATCGTCGAGGGAAAGCCCTATGAACTCAAGGCCGGCGACCTGACCGTCACCCGTCCCTGGCAGCCGCATCAGGTGGGAAACCCGCGCATCAAGGCCAGCCGGATGCACTGGCTGATTTTGGACGTAGGCGTCCGACGCCCCAACGACCCCTGGAAATGGCCCGGCTGGATCAATTTTGCCCCCCACGATATAGACAAACTGACCCGCCTGCTCAGCCACAATGAGCAGGTCGTCTGGCCGGGCAATAACCACATCGAACGCTGTTTTGAAAAAATCGTTGAATACATCGAAACGACCAATAGCCCCGAATCCGCCCAAACCCGCCTGCAGCTTTATGTCAATGAACTATTACTCGAAGTCTTCGAGATGCTGCAAAAAACAAATGTCGAACTCAACGCCCGCCTCAGCAGCGCCCGCCGCAGCGTCGAAATGTTCCTGCACGGCCTGACCGAACACGTGGACTACCCCTGGACGCTGGAAGAAATGGCCCACCACTGCAACCTCGGCCGCAGCCGCTTTGCCCATTACTGCAAGCAAATCTCCAATATGACCGCCGCCGAGTATCTGACTCATTGCCGGGTCGAAAAAGCCAAAACGCTGCTCGGCAACAGCCCCGACAAAACGATCCTGAATATCGCCCTGGACTGCGGCTTCGATTCCAGCCAGTATTTCGCCACCGTCTTTCGCAAAAAAACCGGCCAAACCCCATCGCAGTTCAGAGATACCGTGACCCCCGACACCCAACGTATGCATACCGCCATTTAAAAACAAATGGGGTATTAATTGGCTCTGAGCAGCAGTCGTAGGATGGGCTTAAGCCCATCACCGTAAAAAACAGAAAAATTCCACCCAATAATCAATAGTCAATCGGTCTGTAAGCCCCGACGGGGCGACAGAATGCAACGTGAAACTGCCGCAAACCATCACTCACGCATCGCCAGCGGCTTATCCAGAATTTCCCTAAGCACCATCGCCGTGCGCAGGCTGTCGCGACTGCGCAGCATCTTCCGCAGTCTATCGGCCCCTGTAGCGGACGGCGGCGTTGCGCCAGCGGCCTGCAAGGCAGGTCGAGCAGCCGCCTCAGGGCCTTTTTTCAAGGCCGAATGCCGCGATAAGACGCTGGCGACAGCCGCGCGAGCGGACTGGACCTGACGCTGCGCCTCCTGCGGCGCTTTGCGAACCGCCTGTGGGCCAGCGCCGCCGCCGGGAGGCGCGCCTTGTGAACGCACCCGCTGAGCGGCGACCTGTTGCTGTTGCCGTTGTTGTTGAAGGATTTGCTGTCGTTGTTGCTGTCGGCGAAGGGCTTCGATCTGTTCCTGACGGCGCTGCTTGATCGCCTGCTGGCGATCCCAATCGCGCTTCACCTCGGCAGGTTGAGCCGCCGGCGCAGACGGACGCAAAGTCGGTTCGGATCGCCCCGCCGTCCGCGCATACGGTAATGTCCGCGATTGCGGCGTTTCCCGACGCGGACCGGCCGGATCGCCAAGCGGTTTATACCGCAACTTGGAACGACTTTGCGAAGCGACCGCCTGCGACGGTTCCTCAGCCTCTTCGTGTTTGTCTTTGTTGCTGCGTTCGACAAACATCTTGATAATCCCCCCCGCGCCGTAAATCGCCACCAGCACAATCGGCCAGATCATTTCCAGCCAGTCGCCGTTGGCCGTCAGGGTGTGAACCGCTCCAAACGACACGATTAATCCTCCTGCTTGGGCTTCTGGTCGCCCTTGGCGATGGATTGCCGCATTTCGGTATCGGACATCACATTCTTCATTTTATAATAATCCATGACCCCCATGTTCCCCTTGCGGAACGCATCGGCCATCGCCAGCGGGACCTCCGCCTCCGACAGCACCACCTTAGCGCGGTTTTCTTCGACCAGCGCCCTCATTTCCTGCTCGCGGGCGCGTGCCATCGCAGCCCGTTTTTCCGCTTCCGCCTTGGCGCGTTTCAAGTCGGCATCGGCCTGATCGCCTTGAAGCTGGGCGCCAACGTTCTGGCCGACGTCCACATCCGCGATATCGATTGAAAGAATCTCAAAAGCCGTTCCGGCGTCCAGTCCTTTGGAGAGGACCGATTTGGAGATTCTGTCGGGATTTTCAAGCACGCTTTTGTAGTTGATGGCGCTGCCGATGGCCGTAACGATGCCTTCGCCGACGCGGGCAATAATGGTCTCTCCGGTCGCCCCGCCGATGAGGCGTTCGATGTTGGTACGCACCGTAACGCGAGCCTTGGCTCTCAACTGAATACCGTCTTGGGCGACGGCATCGACGGTCTCTTTGCCCTTTTGCGGGTCGGGGCAGTCAATCACTTTCGGGTTTACGCTGGTCTGCACCGCGTCCAGAATATCGCGCCCGGCCAGATCAATCGCCGTAGCCACCTGCCAGGTCAAATTGATATTCGCCCGGTCGGCGGCAATCAGTGCCCGCACCACATTGGACACGCGCCCCCCCGCCAGATAATGACTCTCCAACTGCGACGTCGTCAAATCCAGCCCCGCCTTGGCCGCCGTAATCCGGCTGACCACAATCGCCCGCGAATTGACCTTACGAAGCGACATCCCGATCAACTCGGCAAATGACACCGGCACCCCGGAAAACCGGGCCTGAATCCACAAATTCCCATAAAAGATTACCAGCATCGCAAAAAAGAGTATGACCAGCCCGACAATCACAAAAAAGCCGACCTGTACCACATTTGCAAGCAGCATTGCCTCTACCATCATTGACTCCTTTCGAAATCAGAGTTTCGTTTCGATAACACGTACAGTAACCGTATGGCCGTGAACCTGTATCACTTCCACGTCCGTATCTTTCTGAACAAATCCTGTCTCGGCGTTGCACACCACCCGCTCGCCGTCAATCTCGCAGATCCCCACAGGGCGCAGCGGCCCGACCGCCCTGCCCGTCTTGCCCAGCAGCGTCTGCAACTGCTCTTTGTCCGCGATGGCGTCGCCGACCGCCCGCGGATCGGTCTTCAAAAACATCGCCCGCCCCAACGACGACTTGGGAAACAGCTTATATGTCAGCACCCAAAGCGTCGGAATCAGCACTGTCGCCGCAACCAGCCCCGCCCAGCCGACACCAGCGCCCATCCCGAACAGCACCATCGTTGCCCACACAAACGCCCCGACCGCCAGCAGCGTCAGCAGCCCGAAGCTCGGAAGGAAGACCTCAAGCACCAGCAGCACAGCACAGACGCAGTACAAAAAGAGTGCAAACACAATCAGGGCAATATCCATAATCATCCATCCGCCTCAACATCAGGCTCTTGCGGCGCAACTGTGACAACGATGCGATAACCGTGAATTTCCTCGATCTTCACCGCTGTATCTTCTTTCACATACTCGCCGTTGGTCACCACATCGGCAATCCGTCCGTCAAATCGCGCCTTACCCGCCGGACGCAGCAGCGTGAGCGCCTCTCCGACCTGCCCGACCTCAAACGCCCGCTCCGCTTCGCTGGCCGCAACACCCGCCGCCGTATCCGGCCTGGCGACACTGCCCGTCAGCACAAACGACCGCAAAACCGGAACCCGATCCAGATACCGCGTCAAAAAAATCGCACAAATCAAAAACAGCACAAATCCGATCGCCACCCCCGTCAGCCCGCGCGTCATCTCATCCCACGCCATCGGGTCTTTCGGCCACGGAAGCTCCCCCGGATCCGTCCGCACAAACATCCCCAAAAGACCGACAAAAATACAGGTAATCCCCAGAAATCCCGCCACGCCAAAGCCGGGTATCACGAAAATCTCTACCAGCAGCAGCAGGATACCGATCACCAAAATCGCAATCTCCACCCAGTTGGCCAGCCCCGTCAAATACCGACTGCCCACCAGAATCACCAGACACGTCACCGCCAGCAGGCTCGGCAGCCCCAGCCCCGGCGTATTCAGCTCAATATAAATCCCCAGCATAATCCCCAGCACCAGAATACTCACCACCGCCGGCGAATTGATCCACCGCACCATCTGCTCGGACCACAACGGCCGAAAGACCAGCACCGGCTTATCAAACGTCACCCCGTCCCGCTCGGCCAAAAACGCCAGCGCCTCATCAAAATCCTTCACCACCGCCCGTGCCACGCCAAACTCCAACGCCCTCGAATCAGTCAGCGTCAATATCTCGTCGTCCTTGACAATCAGCCGCTTGTTTTCCAGGTTATAGGCGTCTGCGTCGGTCGGCAACTGCGCCGTCTCAAAAAATTCCTGTTTCCCCGTTTCGAGGTTCTTCACCTGCCAGACCTCAATCTGCCGTGTCACCATCGCCTTGAGCAGCACTTCCGGGTAGTCGTTGGCCTCCGCCGCCCGGCTGAACACCGACCGCACAAAGCTCTCGATCTTCTCCCGTTCGACCCCTTCCAGCGTCCCTCCCATCGACATCGGCGCACTGGCCCCGATAGTTGTGCTGGCGCGCATGATAATATCGTTGCACGACACGCTGACCATCGCCCCGGCCGAGATGGCCTCTTTGCTGATATAAGCCACCGTATGCGCCTTGGCGGCCACATCGTGAATGAGATACTTGCTGATGTCGTCGGCGGCGTCCACCAAACCACCGTAGGTCTGAATATCGTAGAAAATATAGTCCGCCCCCGCCTCAATCGCCTCCTCACTGCGCCGGACAATCGATTTATACAATCCCTCGTCAATCGTCCCGTGGCAGTCAATCACCGCGGCGATTTTAAGTTCCCTCGCCGGCGACGGCGTGACAAGCTCATTGGCCCACAGCCCCGCACACAGAACCAAACAGGCCGTCAGTATCCCCGTCACAGTCCTTTGTCCTGTCCAAATTGACGCATTCAGTCCATCCATACCGGCGATTTTATACCCGCAGCCAAATTAACACAACAAAAAAAACAGAATTAAAACATTGACTTGCCGGCGTTCTCTTTTTAGAATTGCCCGGATTTTGTACTTGTAAGGTGAAATAAAAACAGGTAATAAACCCCCAACGGAAAGGGACACAATGCCGGTAGAAACACAGAATCTCTTGCAAAACAAGCTAGACAAAGCAAACTATAAAGCATTAATGGCTCTGAATAATCCGAAATTGAACGACTTCGTCGCCGACGCCATCAAACTGACCGAACCGGACAAGGTGGTGGTCTTTACCGACAGCGACGAAGACCTGGCGACGATTCGCTCTAAGGCCGTCAACGGCGGCGGCGAATACCCCCTCAAGACCCCCGGCCACACCTATCACTTTGACGGCACCAACGACCAGGGACGCGACACCTTCAGCACCCGCTACCTGCTGCCCAAGGGCATGGAACTGGGCGAAAGCCTCAACTCCATCGAGCGCCAGCAGGGACTGGATGAAGTGCGGACATTCCTCAAGGGCAGCATGAAAGGTCGCACCATGATCATTTGTTTCTGGTGTCTGTGTCCGACCGGTTCGGAGTTTGCCATCTCCTGCGCCCAGATCACCGATTCGCCCTATGTCGCCCACAGTGAAAGCATGCTCTATCGCCCCGGTTACGAGCAGTTCAAACGGCTCAACGGTGCCGAGCACTTCTTCCGCTTTCTCCACAGCGAAGGCGAAACCGACGAAAACGGATGCAGCATCCACTGGGAAAAACGCCGCGTCTATATCGACCTGACGCAGGACATGGTCTATTCGGCCAACACCCAGTACGCCGGCAACACAGTCGGCCTCAAGAAGCTCGCGCTCCGCCTGGCGATTCAGCGCGCCTCGCGCGACGGCGACTGGTTGGCCGAACACATGTTCATTATGGGCGCCGTCGGCCCCAAAGATCGCATCACCTATTTCGCCGGCGCATTCCCCTCGGCCTGCGGCAAGACCAGCACCGCCATGCTGCCCGGCCAGACCATCGTCGGCGACGACATTGCCTACTTCCGCAAACGCGGCGGAAAAATGTTCGCCGCCAACGTCGAACAGGGCATTTTCGGCATCATCGAAGACGTCAACGCCAAGGATGACCCGGTCATCTTCAAAGCTCTCAAAGACCCCGGCGAGGTCATCTTCGGCAACGTCCTGATCGCAGACGGCAAGCCCTACTGGATCGGCATGGGCGAAGAAATCCCCGACAAAGGCGTCAACTTCAGCGGCCCTTGGCACAAAGGCAAAACCGACAAAGACGGCAAGCCCGTCCCCGTCTCGCACAAAAACGCACGCTACACCATCCGCCTGTCCGCGCTGGAAAATCTCGACAAAGAAGCCGACAACCCCGACGGCGTCCCCATCGGCGGCATCATCTACGGCGGCCGCGACAGCGATACGCTCGTCCCTGTCGAGCAGGCATTCGACTGGAACGAAGGCATCATCGCCAAAGGCGCCTCGATTGAGTCCGAAACCACCGCCGCCACGCTCGGCCAGCACGGCGTACGCAAGTTCAACATCATGGCTAATCAGGACTTTGTCTCCATCCCGCTGGGCAAATACATCCAGAACAATCTGGACTTTGCAAAGGGCATTACCGCCCCACCGGCCATCTTCTCGGTCAACTACTTCCTGCAGGACGAGACTGGCAAGTTCCTCAACGGCAAGCTGGATAAGGCCGTCTGGCTGCTCTGGGCCGAGTTGCGAGTCAACGGCGACGTGGACGCCCTCAAGACCCCGACCGGCTGGATTCCCAAGTACGAAGACCTCGTCCCGCTCTTCAAGAGCAAACTCGGCATCGACTACACCAAAGAGGCCTACGAAAAGCAGTTCACCACACGCGTCGGCAACCTGCTGGACAAGTTCGACCGCGTCGAGAAAATTTACCGCGACAAGGTCTCTGACACCCCGCAGGCGGTCTATGACACCTTCGACGCCATCCGAAAGCGCCTCCGCGACGCACAAGCCAAACACGGCGACTTCCTCAGCCCGTATAAGCTATAAACCCACTATTAACAATCCAAATAAAGCGGCTTGTCCCGACGGCCTTCACGGCTCCGGGACAGGCCGCTTTTCGTCTTCCCTTTCAGCGATACGGGAGGACTGTTCAGCTCATGGATGCATTTCGTGGAGACCGAAAAACACTTCAAGAAGATCGGCGGGCATAAACAGCTTTGGATGCTCAAAGCGTGCCTGGATGAACTGGAAAATGAACAGACCCTTGCACAACAATGCAAGGTCGGATAAACGGAAACGAATGGAGCCCCCACGAACCTTCATCTAGAGCCGGAACATAATCTGTACCGGATGGCGATGTTGATTCAATTCCCACTCCCCGGAATATGTTGAAAAAAAACAACGCTGTGGTTTATCGGGCTTTAATATGGTAGATCGCCTCGTATTGGGTTTAACAATCTAAATACCGATACAGAACGTTTAAAAAAAACAACGCGTCGGCATAATACTCAGAGTTAACACGTTAACGCACCACTGCTCAACTTAAATATAAGTCCATTAAATTAAAAGAGATACGTTTGAATTGGATCGAACATAAGCGGGCTGGATTTCAGTGGCACAGTCGTTGCTTTTTAGTGATTCCATTATCAGTAAGCAACAACGCAATAATCTCGTCAGGATGTGGACGAGGGTGATGTACAGAGCCGGACCGGAGAAGCCGGCTCTTCTTTTTTGCGCCAGCCCCCTTCTCGAATCCAAGTCTATATCCGCTCATAACCTCTGCCGCCACCCCCCTTCCAATCCCAAAATTCCGTATTCTTTTTTCCGGATTTTTGTATAATTATCAGCGATGAATAATCGTTTATACAGAATCATTGACGCCAACTTCAACCGGTCGCGCGAGGCGCTTCGGGGGATGGAGGAGTATTGCCGGTTCTTGCTGGATGACAAGGCTCTGAGCGGGCAGGCCAAGCAGATGCGGCACCGACTCTGCGAGGCGGTCGGTCGGCTGGATGCGGCGCGGCTGCTGACGGCCCGGAACACGGACGGCGACGTGGGACGCGGACTGTCCGTCGAGGGACAGCTTTCGCGGGCGAATCTGGCCGATTGTTTCACCGCCTCGGCCAAACGGGCCAGCGAGGGGTTGCGGGTGCTGGCCGAGATGACGCAGACGATTAATGGCGACGTGGCAACCGTGTGTGAACAGCTTCGGTTTGAAGTTTATGGACTCGAAAAGGCGGTTTTTACCGCAACGTTCAAACAGGATCGGCTGGAGCGAATTCGCCTATATGTACTCGTTAATGTCGAGCCGGATACAACGGATGCGGCGGCATTGGAATTGGCCCGTCGGTGTATTGCAGGCGGCGCGGACGCCCTGCAGCTTCGGGCCAAGGGTGTTTCGGATCGCCGGTTTATGACGCTGGCCGGGGATTTTGTCCAAATCTGCAAAACAGGCGGAGCGGTGAGTATCATTAATGACCGCACGGATATCGCTGTGCTGTCCGATGCCGACGGCGTGCATCTGGGGCAGGATGAGTTGCACCCGAAATTAGCCCGAACATTACAAAAGAAACCGATGCTCACCGGCGGAAGTACCCACTCTCTGGACGAACTTCATACGGCAATGGAGGACGGATTCGACTATGTAGGGGTCGGGCCGGCGTTTGCAAGTCCTTCCAAGCCGAATCTGAAGACGGCGGGGCTGGACTATGTGCGGCAAGCCGTCAAAGAACTCAAGGGGTCGGGGATCGTGCCGGTGGCCATCGGAGGCATCGGGCCGGAGAATCTCAAACAAGTACTGGAAACCGGCGTCAAGGCGGTCGCGGTCGCATCGGCAGTCATTGCCGAACCGGAAAAAATGTGCAGGCAAATTAAAGAAATGCTGACAAACGAATAGCCATTCCGGCTGCCTGAAAAGGATGTTCGTCGGTCGGGTTAGTTGCCGCGTTCGATGACGTTTGTCAAATCAATAGCGTCGCCGACAGTGATGCCGTTTTCCTGAAAAAAATCCCGGTTGACTTCAAGTGCATATTTTACGGGATAACGGGACGATATCAAGCTAAGATCAAAAGGCGTCATCTGTTCAATTTGCAGTATAATTCCGTCGGTGCTGATAAAAGCAATCGATAGCGGAATACTGGTATCTTTCATCCAAAAGTTTGCACGATTCGGAAACTCAAACACAAACAGCATCCCATGTCCGGCCTTGAGTGTTTTTCGGCCGCTTAGCCCTATTTCTCGCAACTGCGGCGTATCGGCAATTTCAGCCTTTATTACACAATCACCAATTCGGATATCGACAACGTTTGGACCGCCTGCCGAGGTTGCCAGATAATACCCTGCAGCAGATGCGATTGCCAGAACGAGGCCGATCAGGATAGCCATTAACTTGGTTTTCTTTGAAAACCCTGTCGAAGAATTCGAGGAGACGGAAGCCTCATTGAATGTTCTTCTTCGTGTTGTCCTCTTTTTTTTGGCCATAACAGCACACTCTTAAACATCAGCCGCCAGAATAGTCTATCTTCTGATTATGCG
Organism: Phycisphaerae bacterium; assembly: GCA_012729675.1. GTDB lineage: Bacteria > Planctomycetota > Phycisphaerae > Sedimentisphaerales > Anaerohalosphaeraceae > T3Sed10-213. Next base: position 76,308 of record JAAYCR010000025.1, read on the forward strand.
CTGACGACGGCCACGCAGCGTCCGCAGAGGTCGGGGTGGTCGGGGTTTTGGCCGACTGACGGCCAGAAATTCCAGCACCGCTGACATTTCGGATGGCTGCCTTTGGCGGCCTTGATCGACAGCGTTTCGCCCTTTTCAATCGTAACCTCGCTGACGATGCAGAACGCCGCAAAGGTGTCGGTACCGACCTGTTCGATGGCTTTCAGCGTCACTTCATCCGGTGTAACAATGCGAACTGCCGCTTCCTGATTGCTGCCGATGGTCTGGTCTTTCCGCAACCCTTCGAGTACCTTGAGCACGTCATCACGCAGGGCCATCACCGTTTCCCACAGGTCGGCGTTGGCTGCCGGATCAATGGCCGCATCCGGTGCGGGCATATCCGCAAGATGAACGGTGTCAACAGCTTGACTCTTGCAAGGGAGGGCAGCCCAAGCCTCCTCGGCGGTATGCGCCAGCACGGGAGCCAGCAGCCGCACGAGTGCGTCGAGGATATGGTTCATCGCCGTCTGGCCGGAGCGGCGGGCGGCACTGCCGGCGGCCTCGCAGTACATCCGGTCTTTGAGCACGTCCATATAGATACTGCTCATCTCGACGGTGCAGAAATTATAGATCAGCGAAAAGACGCGATGAAACATAAAGCTGTCATAAGCGTCGCGGACGCGAACAACAAGCTCCTGAAGTTTGTCCATCGCCCAACGGTCAATCAGGTGCATCTCGGCATACGGCACGGTCATTTCGCCGGGGACAAAATCATTGATGTTGCTTAGCAGGTAGCGCAAGGTGTTGCGAATCTTACGGTAGGCGTCCTGCAGGCGGCCGATGAGGTCGTCCGAACATCGCATATCTTCCTGATAGTTGACCGACGCGACCCACAGCCGCAGGATGTCGGCGCCGTATTTTTCGATCTCCTCCAGCGCGCTGACATAGTTGCCGGCGGACTTGGACTGCTTCATCCCCTTGTCATCGACGGTAAAGCCGTGCGTCAGGACGGCCTTAAACGGCGCACAGCCGCGAGACCCCAGCGACGGCAGCAGCGACAACTGGAACCATCCACGATGCTGGTCGGAGCCTTCCAGATAGAGGTCCACCGGCACGGGCTGACCGGCCATCTCGATGACACTATGCCAACTGCACCCGGACTCAAACCACACGTCAAAAATATTTTCTTCTTTCTTGAGGTCGTCCCACGAAAACCCTTCCGGCAGGGCAAAATCGTCGCCGAGAATCTCTTTCGGCGTGTCGGTAAACCAACTGTTCGACCCCTTTTGCCCGATGTGCCGGGCGACCGCCAGTGCAGATTCCTGAGTCAGCAGCGCCTTGCCCTCGCTGTTGACAAACGCCGGGATCGGCAGCCCCCACGACCGCTGACGGCTGATGCACCAGTCCGGACGCGATTCGAGCATCCCCTGAATCCGCTTTTCGCCCCAGCCGGGAATCCACTTGACCTGCTTGATCTGGTCGAGGGCGAGATTGCGGAGACTCTTGCCGAACTTTTCCACTTCCCGATCCACGCTTACAAACCACTGCTCGGTCGCGCGAAAGATCACCGGCGTCTTACTCCGCCAGCAGTGAGGATAGCTGTGCATAATTTTTTCTTCATGCACCAAAAGACCAAGGCCTTTGAGATGGGCGTTGACTTCAGGATCGACCTTCAGGACGCTTTTGCCGCGCAGAAACGCCGGAACCGTGTCGTCGTATGTGCCGTCATCCTTGACCGGCGAATACACGGCCAACCCGTATTTCATCCCGGCCTGATAGTCTTCCACGCCGTGGCCGGGGGCAATGTGGACAATACCCGTCCCGTCTTCGGTGGTCACAAACTCAGCGGTAATGGCCAGGTAGGCGTCCTTTTCGGTCGGATTTTTCTCGACATACGGATGGACATAGCGCAGGCCTTCCAACACGCTGCCCGGTACCGGTTCGCTGAGGGTGTATTGGCCGTCTTGCAACCCCGCGGCCTTGAGAACCGCGCCAAGCCGTTCTTTGGCGACGATGGAGGTGAACGTTTTGTTTTCTTTCTTATATGTCAGCCCGACATACTCCAACTGCGGATGCAGCGCAACAGCCAGATTGGCCGCCAGCGTCCACGGCGTCGTCGTCCAGATCATAAAGCAGACGTCCGTGCCGTCCTGCGCCAGCCCCATTTGCCGCGCCTTGGCCGCCGAAGCATCGTCCAGCGGAAAGTTGACAAAAACGCTGGCCGAAGCGATATCCTTGTATTCCAGCTCCGCATCAGCCAACGCCGTCTCACAGCCGACCGACCAGTGGATGGGCTTAAGCTGCTTATAGACCAGCCCGTTGCCGACCAGTTCGGCAAAGATTTCCAGAATCCCCTGCTCGTACTGCGGCTTGAGCGTCAGATACGGATTTTCAAAATCGCCGAAGATGCCCAGCGACTGAAACTGTTTGGTCTGGAGCTTGACATATTTGGAGGCGTACTTTTGGCACTCTTTGCGGATTTCGGGTTTGCTCATTTGCTTGGCCTTATCGCCCAGTTCGGCCATCACCTTGACCTCGATCGGCAGCCCGTGGCAGTCCCAGCCCGGCACATACGGCGCGCAAAAGCCGCACATCGTCTTGTATTTGACCACAAAATCCTTGAGCACCTTGTTAATGACGTGCCCCATGTGGATATCGCCGTTGGCATACGGCGGCCCGTCGTGCAAAATATACAGCGGCGCACCGGCACGTGCGGCCTGGATCGTGTCGTACATCTTGTCTTTTTCCCACGCCTTGCGCTGCTGCGGTTCGCGCTGCGTCAGGTTCGCCTTCATCGCAAAACTCGTCTGCGGCAGATTCAATGTATCCCGGTAACTCTTCGCACTTTTTTCAGTATCAGACATTTTTAATCCTTTAATTGCAAACTTAAAAGAAATATGGTAGTTTGTCTGTCCGAAAGTGTCAAGGCCGCGTTCAAAAACATACGACGGGTATGTGCCCGCTTGTCAATCCGGCCTGTTCGGAATTTAACGTTCTTCAGCGAGGTTAACAATGCCGCATCAAACGATTCAGACCGACGCCGCGCCGGCGGCCATCGGCCCCTATTCTCAGGCCGTCCGCGCCGGTAATACCCTTTACCTGTCCGGCCAGCTCGGCATCGACCCGACCACCGGCAAATTGGTCGAAGGGGACGTTGTCCCGCAGGCTAAGCAAGCCCTCAAAAACATCACGGCCATCCTCGACGCCGCGGGTTTCAACCGTGCCGACATCGTTCAGGTACAGGTATTCCTGACCAACATCGGCGACTTTGCCGCCGTCAACGAGGTCTATAAGCATTATTTTTCACCCCCCTACCCTGCACGGGCGGCGGTGGCCGTAGCCGCCCTGCCGGCCGGGGCCGCCGTGGAAATTCTGGTTACCGCAATCGCTTCTTAAAAAAGGGATTAAGCCAATGAAATACGAATACGATTTGATTGTCATCGGGTTGGGACCGGCCGGAATGGCCGTCTCGATTATGGCCTCCGAAATGGGACTGAAGGTCTGTGCGATCGAAAAGCACAAAGTCGGCGGCGAGTGTATGAACGTCGGCTGCATCCCCAGCAAGGCACTGCTGCGGATGGCCAAGACCCGCAGCATCTTCGACAAACTCAACCGGATGGAACTGGCAGCGCGGCCCAAGCCCGAAACGCTCAAACCGTTTTCGAGAATCCAAGAGAGCCTCGATTTCATCAGCAGCCAGAAAACGATGCGGATGTTCGAGAAGGTACACATGGTCTATCAGCAGGGACCAGCCGAATTCGTCGATCCGCACACCGTGGCCGTCGGCGATAAAACCTACTCGGCGCAGCGGCTGTTCATCTGCATTGGAACGCGCCCGGCAGTGCCGAACTTTCCAGGACTGGACAAAATCGACTACCTGACCAACGAGACGATGTTTGCCTTGGACACCGTGCCGGAAAGCCTCTTGGTCGTCGGCGGCGGGGCCATCGCCTGCGAGATGGCACAGGCCTTTTCCCGCCTGGGCAGCAAGGTCACGATCCTCATCCGCGGCCCGCGTCTGATGTGGCGCGAAGATCGACAGGCGACCGATCTCATCGAGCAGACCTTTGAGAGCGAAGGTATCACGATCCTGCGCGAGCAAAAGCCCGCCGCCTTCGAAAATCGCAACGGCCGCGTGTGGATGAAAACGGACAAGGGCGTCGAGATCGAGACCGAAAAAGTCCTCATCGGCGCCGGTCGGCAAATGAACAACGCCGCACTAAAACCCGAAAACGCCGGCATTGAGTTGACCGAAAAAGGCGCCGTCCGCGTCACCCCCTATCTGCAAACCTCACAAAAGCACATCTACGCAGTCGGCGATTGCAACGGCCACTTCCTCTTCAGCCACGCCGCGATGCATCAGGGCATGCTGGCCTTGATCAACAGCATGACCCCCTGGCCGTTCAAGCAAAAATTCCTGTCGTATCCGGTACCCTGGACGGTGTTTACCGAGCCGCAGATGTCTGTCGTCGGCCTCTCGGCAACCGAACTGGACAAACGCGGCGTCAGCTACGAAACCATCTCGGTCAAATACGCCGACTACGGCGCCGCCATTGCCGAGGCCGTGGATACCGGCTTCGTGAAGGTATTTATCTCGAAAACCGGCCGGATTCTGGGCACGGTCATCATCGGCGAAGGCTCCGGCGAAATGATCAACGAGTGGACATTGGCCATCCAGAACAAGATGCGCATCCACCAGATTATGATGCAGCAGCACTCCTTCCCGACGATGGGTTTCCTCAGCAAGCGCGTCGCCGAGACGTGGATGATGGGAAAGATGAAGTCCCAAAAACTCCAGAAAATTTGCCAATGGATGTACCGCACCTAATTAATAAAATTCGGCCGAAAATTCAAATTATTCTCTTGAAACCCCGGCAGATGCCCGTTATTCTCTATTTGCAACTGAGTTGCAAATAAAGAATACGGAAACCCTGAAATGTCGATCACAGAACGCTTCAAACATATTTGGATAGAACTGAAGGCCCACAGCCCCTTCACGCTATTGGGGGCAGCCGCCGGCATCGTATTTATGCTGATTTTCAAGGATATCAGCAAAGAAAACGCCCTGCGCCTGTTCGCTGTCTTTCACCCGCTGCACGTCGTCCTCAGCGCGATGGTCACTGCCGCCCTGTTCAAACTACACCGCAAGGCCAGCAGTTTTTTGCTGATTTTGGTGATCGGCTATGTCGGCTCTATCGGCGTGGCCACCCTCAGCGACAGCATATTGCCGTACCTGGGACAATCAATACTCGGTGCGACCCTCCCCACACACGCCGCGCTGCACACCCTCGACGCCCCAGACCACGTCCACGGCCCCGACTGCGACCACAACCACGGCCATGAGCCGCACTTGCATCTGGGCTTTATCGAAGAATGGTATCTGGTTAACCCCGCCGCCCTGCTGGGCGTGCTCCTGGCGTATTTCTGGCCGCAGACCAAAATCCCTCACGCCGGCCACATCTTGGTCAGCACATGGGCCTCGGCCAGCTTTATGCTGATGAGCAGCCCCGAACAAATGAGCCTTTTGCTTCTGGCCGGGATGTTCATCGCCCTGTTTCTGGCCGTCTGGATACCCTGCTGCTTGAGCGACATTGTCTTTCCAACGCTGTTTCTCCGTGCCGACGGCGTACACATAGGCCATCACGGCTGCGTCCTCTGCGGCAAAAAAGACCCTGCTGAAAAACAAAAACCGACCGATGAACACGACCGTTAAACAGCACGCTGTCGCCCTGCTGCGGCAAAAACGACTCCGCGTCACGGCCCCGCGCGTCGCGGTCATCGCGGCCATTCTGCAATCGGACAGCCCCCTCACTCAGCAGCAAATCGCCGCTCAACTCGGCGACCAATCGCCCAACAAGACGACCATCTACCGAACACTGCTGAGTCTGATAAACGCCGACGTGGTGCACAGGGCGTTCGTCCAGCAGCGGCAGTGGCATTTCGAACTGGCCCACCATTGCTCGCCCATACAGTGCCACCCGCACTTTACCTGCATTCGCTGCCACCGCACCGAATGCCTGCACGACGTCTCGTATCCACTGGTCGACTTACCCAAGGGTATGACGATGTATCGCCAGCAGATTCGAATCGAAGGGATATGCTCGGCATGCAGCGCATAACCCCCATCTGGGCATTGGCGCCGAAGCGGTGGACAAAGGCGTTTTTGTCGATGATCTGTTGACGCTGGCATTGATTGCCGTTGACGGCCCCGGGATATTCAGTGTGTATAAAACAAACATGGGCCAACCGACTGTTTTCATGACCGGCGGCAATGGGATGGACGCCAATGGCGCGATTGTAATGCCAGCCGGAGAGCATGGCCATTTCAATATCGCTTTTTCCGAAGCCGGTTGGTACCAGATAACAGTTGAGTCCTCTGCGGTTGACCAAGCCACACTGGAACGAATGACCAGCACTGAAACCTTCACCTTCCACGTCGTCCCCGAACCGGCAACGCTGATCCTGCTTGGCATAGGCGGTGCGCTGATTCGGCGTAAAAAATAAAACTCTCTGCCCCGCAACCAAAGGCCTCCGCACATATCAAGCGGAGGCCTGTATGTTTTCCCTCTTGTATCATCATAATTCCTACTGCGTTTCGTATGAATCTTAGTGAGAACTTCTGCCGGAAGCGTTGTTATGGGCGCGCAAATATATCTCCTATTTCCATCGCCTTGTATTATACATAACTCCTTTTTTAAAAAAGACCTATAGACGGTTTGACAGAAATTTGAGCTATCTTGGAGGCGTGAATATTTTGAACAAAAGGTCGAGAGTGTTACTGTAAGAAGTAACGGGTACGGCAGTAGGCTAATGAAAGGGTACAAACAATGAAGAAAATAACGATAAATCCGGAGGATGTGCTGTCAAACTGTGCGATGCTGTTTGTTTTCTCTCCGACGGCGGAAGATCGCAGCTTTCAACTCCAAATGGAACAGCTTTCCGAGCGAGAGGCCACATTGCAGGAGCATAACGTCGTTGTGGCCGAGATAATTGAAGGCGGCAGTGAGAATGCCGGCACCGACTCTTCGACGGGTGAGGTGGAGGAGAGTTTGTGCGTGCAGTTCCAAGTTCCCAAAGGAAGGTTCCGTGTGATGCTGATCGGCAAAGACACGCATGTCAAGCTGGTCGCGGATTCCTGTGTGTCCTTTGAAGAGGTTGTGATGCGTGTTGAGAACGAGCCTCATGAGGCCGAGATGTCGTCGGTGATGGCGAGTTGACGGACGCCGAGCCGAACGGCTGTTTCGGCAATCCAAAGCCTGCTTTATCGAACGGAACGCCGGCAGCAGGTGTTTATTTGAAAGGGGACAATTATGAATGTGAATCTGGTATTGCTAAAGAAAGACGGCGCAACACAAAGCTTTGCCCTTCCGGGCAATGTTATCACCATCGGCAGGCGGCGCGACTGTGATGTGTGCATTCCCTTAAGTACGATTTCACGGAAACACTGCGAGCTGCTCCGAAACGGCGGACAATTCATCGCCCGTGATTGCGGCAGTCGCAACGGTACCTTTCTCAACGACGTTCGTATCGAAGCGGCGCTCGCCGACGCCGGCGACGTACTCCGGATCGGCCCGGTCAGGTTCGTCCTTCAGATTGACGACCGGCCGTCGTCGTTTGAACAGTACCTGTCAAAGGCCGCCCTGCGTAACGAAACGACCGGCACATACGCCGACAGCAATGAATCCACCGTCATTCGGGATGCCGTATCGCATGATGCAGAAGCCGGAATGGAAGAGGCATTCAACAAGAAAAATAACCTGAACAAATAAAGGCGGCGGTGTTCCGTTACCAGGAAAGACCGAACACGTGAGGAATTTCCCCTTGCTATATGAGTAAACACACAGGGTCGTCTCTATGGGGCTTTGGAGTCATTAAGTAAGATAGAGGGTTCCCACTGTGCCAAAGGCTTTCATGCCGGTGCCGCATACGTCCCTATCCTTATACCCTCCATCCGTCCCAAACAAACACTTGATTGATTAAGCGGAGACTGATGCGATTAAGACATCAGCATAAAGAGAATCACCAGCAGAAGGATACCGGAGAAGGCGCCGAGGACGATGATCAGGACGCGGTATTTGGCGACGATTTCGGCGGGGTAGAGTTTTTTCCCGCTCTCGGTCAGTTGGATGGCATCACCTTCTTCGAGTTGGCCGAGCGCCTCGACATTGAACTTTTGCCGGGCAACCAGGGGGGGCCTGCCTTCGCGTACGGCTTCCAGATCGGTGATGACCTCTTGCATCGTGGAGTAACGCTCTTTGCGGTCTTTGGCCATCATAACCTCAATGACCTCGGAAATGCCTGTGGTCAGGGCGGTGTTGATGTGATCGGGGGGAACGAGCGGCTCTTTGAGGTGTTTTTTCATTACTTCCGACGGGGTGCTGGCCTCATACGGCACACGCCCGGCGACCATGTGAAAAAGCGTTCCGCCGAGAGAATAAATGTCCGCGCGGCCGTCAATATCGACTTCACCGCGGATTTGTTCGGGGGCGATGTAATAGGGCGTACCGAAAGCCTTGCCCTGTTCGTGTTTGGCGGCCTTGATGTCGGAGGTCTCGCGGGCCAGTCCCATATCGGCCAACTTGACGACGCCGTCCTTGTTGATCATGATATTTTTGGGCTTGACGTCGCGGTGGATCAGGCCTTGGGCATGCGCGTGGGCCAGTGCCTTGGCGACCTGGATGATGACGTCGATCGCTTCGCGCTCGTCGAAGACCTTGCCCTTGGCCAAGTCGTCATAGAGCGTTTTGCCCTCGACGTATTCCATAACGAAATAATACAGACCGCCCACTTCGCCGACGTCGATGGCCTGAACGATGTTGTTGTGGTTCATCTTGGCGGCCAGACGGCCTTCTTTGTAGAACCGCTCGACGTAGTCGGATTTCTGGACGAATTTTTTGGGCAGGACCTTGACGGCGACGGTGCGATCCAGCGAGAGTTGTTTGGCCTTATAGACGACGGCCATCGCGCCGGAACCGAGTTTGCCCATGACCTTATAACCGGGGATCTGGCCGGCAGTGTTGCGGCTTTCGTTGATGTTTGCCTTGAGCCGCTCCAGTTGACTGGGAGTGATGTATTGACGATTGACTAAGAGCTGATCCAGGGTGGTGGGGTTGTCGGCGGCCATTTTTTGGAGGTCTTCTTTACACTGGCGTACCTCCTCATCGGTACATAACCGCTGATCCAGAGCCATTCGCCCCAACAGGGTATCATAACTGGTTGTATCATTTGTGCCCAAAACGCAACCTCATTATCGTTCTACTGCATTACATCGGCTTACCATAACACTCATTTGTACAAATTATCTGCAAAAATCGACTGTTGTCAAAGAGAAAACTTCGAATGTCACTGCAAAGATGACATTTCGAGGCATAAAGAGGCTTTGGAACAAAGCCTTCGGATTGGATTTGGGGCAGAAAACCCCTCGGCCCACGGGTCATCAGGATCTGCCAGAAGTCCTGTGCGGGTGGATCAAAGGCCTTCCAGAGTTCGTCCAGGTCGGTTGTAAGGACGTTGCCGACGGCCATGCCAGGGCATTGGCCGCTGAAGACACTGCCGTAGGGGTCGATGTGGACGCCTTTGGCGCCGAGGATAACGTTTTGGCAGTTGCAGCCGGACAGTGCATCGAGCGGTTGGGCCGCGCACAAGGGGGCGATTTGTTCGGCGGCCCGGCCGGTGAACCGCCCGGCATCGGCGGCCATCGCCTCGGCCAGCGCCGCGGTGCGTTGGGCCGTATTCATCGCAGCGATGCCGGAAGGAGCGTCCAGATATTTTTCCCATCGCACCAGGACGCGGTCTGAGCCGAGAACCTCACGGGCGGCATGCGTCAAAAACCGCACTTTTTCGACCGGGATATACTCTTCGTGGAAGATGTCCCAACTGATCTTGAGCCGCCGCAGGCCGGCGGCATCGAGTGCCTTGAGTCGGCGGCGCGCCTCGGCCTGATCCGTGACCCAGCCGGCGTTGGTCTCCACATAGTCCGCACCGCCCAAACCCAGCCGCTGCGCTTGTTCGCAAATCTCCAGCAGCCGCTCGAACACCAAAAACGGCTCGCCGCCGGTCAGATGGACTTTAGCCGTCTCGCCCGCCAGTCGGCGTAGAGCCGCCCAAGCGGCCACGGCGGTCTCGACCGCCATCAGGCCGCCCGCCTCGGGCCCGCAGTGATAGTAGCAAAACCGGCAGGCAGCGTTACACCGATACGTCAGCATCAGCCCCGCGTACCGCCAAAGCTTAAGCTTGGGGGTACTGCGATCTTGTCGGGCATTGAACACATTGTCCTGCAAATCCATCATCGGGTGGGCGATTGCCTCTGTAAATTACCTTTAATGCATAGTTTACGCCACATATTATACCTTCACGACGGGACATTGTCCATCCCGTTTCCAAGCCGGCGGAAGAGGGCTACAGTGGTTCAGAGATTGAACAGGCGGTACTCTCGGCCCTGCACGAGGCGTTTGACACAGATACGCCGTTGGACACTGCGATAGTTGAAAAGGCGGTGCGGTCGTCCCCGCCGATTGCAGTCACGATGGCCGAGGAAATCCGTGCCCTCTATGCCTGGTCCAACGGCCGGTGCGTATCGGCGGACTGAAAACATCTGTCAATTTTTTCACGCTTCGAGTATTGTTTTGAGCGCCTCTTCGGCTTTTGAAACAAAGGTGAATTTGATGCCGGTTTTGGCTTCGCGGGGGACATCCACCAAATCCTTTTCGTTTCGTTTGGGCAGGATGACGGTCTTGATGCCCGCCTGTTTGGCGGCGAGGATTTTTTCCTTGAGGCCGCCGATGGGCAGCACCAGCCCTTTGAGCGTAATCTCGCCGGTCATCGCCACATCCGGCCGGGCGGAACGATTGGTCAAAAGCGACACCAGCGAAGCGAACATCGCAACGCCTGCGCTGGGGCCGTCTTTGGGGATGGCGCCGGCGGGGACGTGGACGTGGAAGTCATGCTTGGCGAAAATTTCGGGTTTTATCTCCAGCGTTTTGGCGTTGGCCTTAACGATGGAGAAGGCCGCCTGTGCGCTTTCCTTCATCACTTCGCCGATCTGGCCGGTCAGGACAAGCAGTCCCTTGCCGGGCATCATCGCCGATTCGACAAACAGAATCTCGCCGCCGACGGGGGTATAGGCCAGACCGGTAACGACGCCGGGCGTGGCGGTACGCATCGCCAGTTCGGACTCATACTTGTGCGGGCCGAGGATGGCGGGCAGGTCTTTGGGGCCGATGACGGCCTTGCGGCGTTTCTTTTCGGCGATTTGCGTGGCGACATAGCGGCAGATCGAGCCGATGGCGCGTTCGAGATTACGCACGCCCGCTTCGCTGGTATAGCCGTTGATCAGTTCGGTCAGGGCGTCGTCGCGAATCTCAAGCTGCGTCTTCTCGAGGCCGTTTTCTTTGAGCTGACGGCCGATGAGATATTTAGTGGCGATCTGCTGCTTTTCCTTTTGCGTGTAGCCGGGCAACTTGAGCACTTCCATCCGGTCCATCAACGCCGGCGGGATCGGCTCGGTATAGTTGGCCGTACCGATGAACATCACATTCGACAAGTCAAACGGCTGATCGAGATAATGGTCGGTGAAACTGTTATTCTGTTCGGGGTCAAGCACCTCCAGCAGGGCCGAAGCCGGGTCGCCGCGAAAGTCCTGGCCGATCTTGTCCATCTCGTCGAGCATAAAGACCGGGTTGGCGGAGCCGCACTTGCGCAGCTCCTGAAGGATGCGTCCGGGCAAGGCGCCGATATACGTGCGGCGATGGCCGCGAATGTCGGCTTCATCGCGGATGCCGCCCAGCGAGATGCGGACAAACTTTCGTCCCATCGCCCGCGCGATCGAGCGGCCCAGGCTGGTCTTGCCGACACCAGGAGGGCCGGAAAAGCACAAAATCGGGCTTTTGCCGTGTGGGTTGAGTTTACGCACGGCCAGAAACTCCAGAATGCGGCGTTTGACCTTCTCCAGCCCGTAGTGGTCGCGGTTGAGGATGCGGCGGGCGCGGGCGATTTCGAGCATATCGGCGGTGCGTTTGGCCCACGGCAGCTCGCACATCCAGTCCAGATAGGTGCGAATAACGCTGTAGTCGGGCGAGGACGGATGGATTTTGCTGAGCCGATCCAGTTCGCGCAGGGCCTCGGCCTCGACGGCCTTGGGCATTTTGGCGGCCTTGAGCTTGGCGTGCAGTTCCTTGATCTCTTCGGTGCGGCGGTCGTCCTGCCCCAACTCGGCCTGAATGGCCTTGAGCTCTTCCTGCAGAAAATACTCCCGCTGGCTTTTGTCGATAGAGTCGCGCACCTGTCCCTGTATCTTGTGGCTCAGTTCGAGCACCTCAAGCTGATTGGCCAGGGCGACGGAGATTTTTTCGAACCGTTTGTGCGCGTTGGTCTCCTCCAGCAGCAACTGCTTTTCGTCGATGGGGATGTTCAACGTCGCGGCCAGAAAATCAGCCAGCGCCGAGGGATCCTGAATGTTCTCCAGCAGCAACGAGGCTTCTTCGGGCACGTTGGGGCTAAGCGATATGACGCGGCTGGCCGTGTTGCGAACGCCCACCACCAGCGCCTGGAGTTTTTTGGTATAGCGCGTGGTCGTCCGCACAAGTTCGACCTTGGCCTTCAGATACGGCTCGGTGGCGGTGAATTTTTTGATTTTGAAACGCGCCTGCCCGTGCACGATGACGTTGACCGACCCGTGCGGCATCTTGATGACCTTGAGTACTGACGCGACCGTGCCGACGGTGTACAGGTCGGCGGCGACGGGGTCTTCCACATCCGGATTTTTCTGGGCGACCAACCCAAAGAGAGTTTCCTGTGGTTCAATATCTGAAATCAGCCGCTTGCTGCGCTCGCGCCCGATGGCCAGCGGCATCACCGTGCCGGGATAGGCCACCGCGCTGCGGATCGGCAAAATGCCGATTTCGTCCGGCAGCCGAAATTCGGTTTCAGACTTTCCGTTTTCCTGAGCCAAAGTCGGGTTTTCAGGCTTCAGTTCGATCAATTCCATAAGCTGCATTGTTTCCAGTTGAATTCAGTCCTTGCTGTTTACAATCTCGTTTAGTCTGCTGTTTGACATCATACCGCAAGGGTGTCCGTTTGGAAAGTGAATAATCCGGGAGATGACATACCAGACAGGAAATGACCATTGACTGATGCCAGAAAATAAAGACTAAATAATAGATGATAGAGGAGAAATAACTATTATAGTGCGATGTAGCACTAAAAATCACATTTTATATTGTTTTGTTACCCAGAACACTTAGATTTTGCGGTAAATTCCAGCGAATACGAACATACGGATATTTATTTATATTGACGAAATACGTGCCATACGATACATTAGGCAGAGGTCAAATAAGTCAAGGAATGACCGGATTAAAGATTGATTATAATATTTAGGGTTTGGCTGTCAAAACTGTGTAAGGGACGCCTTATTTGCATATAATAAAAAAGGATTGTAGCCGCCGGCGATGGATGCGTTGAAACATTTTCGAAGCTATTTCTTTCGGGGCATGGCTGCGTTACTGCCGACGATTCTGACGATTTGGATTTTTATACAATGTTATATCTTTATTCAGGACAGAATCAGCGTTCACATCAATCGCGGGGTGGTGCAGCTGATCCTCTTGGGTACGGACCAATATACCAAAGAGGCGCTGAACGCTTTTTGGGTCGAGGGGCCGGGGCGGATCACGGGCTTTTTTATCGCCGTGGTGGCCGTGGTGTTTATCGGGGCTTTTTTGGCCAGCGTGATGGGGCGGACAATCTGGCGTTTTTTCGAGAACGCACTGGGGAACATTCCGTTGTTCCGCAGCGTTTATCCGCATATCAAGCAGGTGACGGATTTTTTGCTGACCAAAAAAGGCTTGACGTTCAGCAAAGTGGTCGCGGTGGAGTATCCGCGCAAAGGAACGTGGTCAATTGCGCTGGTTACCGGGCAGGGCATCAAGCAGATCAACGTCGGAGCCAAAAACGAGTATTTGACGGTGTTTGTGCCGACGTCGCCGACGCCGTTTACCGGATATGTCATCTTGGTCCCAAAAAGCGAAATAATCGAATTGGATTTAACGATTGAAGAGGCGCTTCGTTTTGTCATCAGTGGCGGCGTGGTTACGCCGGCCGCACAGTTGGCGTTCGAAGCGGAACAATTAAAAAAGCCGGACAAACCGTAATTTGTTTATTTTGGAGAATGAAATGATTGTGACCGTTACGGGAAAACACATTGATATTACCGATGCCATTCGCACGTATATCGAAGAAAAAGCCGCCAAACTGCCGCGGTACTTTGATTCCGTGATGCAGGTAGAGGCGATCGTCGAGGGCGGCGAAGGCGTCATGAATAACGTCGAGCTGATTGTCAGCGTCGAACATCGGGACGACGTGGTGGCGCGGGAATCCGGATCGGATGTCTATGCCTGTATTGATCTGGCGATGCATAAGATGGAGCGGCAATTGCATAAAATCAAAGGAAAACAACGCGATAATAAATACGGAGCCTCGACCTAGCGCGAGCGGCCGGCCGAACGGTTTCCGATTCAGGACGAAGATGTCGCCTGAATCTTTCTATGAACATAAGCCGCATGAGGAGTTACTATGAAATTGTCCGACATTATTAGTTTTAAAGCGATTGTTCCGCAGTTGGCCGCGACCGACCGGAACGGCGTCATTGAAGAACTGGTCAATTCGCTGCATAAAGCCAAAAAGCTGGGAAAAGCCGATCCGGCGGCACTGGCCAAAGCGGTTATTAAACGCGAAAACGAGGCCAGCACCGGCATCGGCAAAGGCGTGGCCGTGCCGCACGTCAAACACGCCGACGTTTCCAAGCTGGTGGCGGTCGTCGGGTGTTCGTCATCTGGAATCGACTTTGCGTCGCTGGACAAGCAGCCGGTCTATACGGTGTTTTTGCTGATCAGCCCTCAGGAGAATCCTGACAAGCACTTGCAGGCGATGGAGATCATCTTCAAAAACCTTCAAAAGGACGATTTCCGTCGTTTCCTGCGGCAGGCCCAGACGCCGGAGGATATCATCGAAGCCATCAAGGACGCGGACGACGAGGCGTCCGAGTAAGCCGTTCAAGCGTGCGGCCGTTGTTTTGCCGTGATCAGGAGCGTCAGGTGTCCGAATCGACATACGAAATTGAAGTGGAAATCAGCAATCCGGAGGGATTGCACATGCGGCCTGCCATGCAGTTCGTGGACGTGGCCAACAGATTCGGTGCGGCCATCACCGTCCGCAATCAGGACACGACCGTGGACGGCAAAAGCATTATGCAGATGACGATGCTAGCGGCCACCAGCGGCACCAAGCTGACGATTCAGGCCAAAGGCCAGGACGCCCGCGTCGCGATTGCGGCGTTGCAGGAACTGGTGGATCAGAATTTTTCAACCTCTCCGCCGTCCCTGCGTGTCGGCCGGAAAGACGGCGTTTAATCGATTATGGAGATCAGAAAGGGCACCGCAGTTTCACCGGGAATCGCCATCGCCAGACCGATGGTGATCGATTCCCGCGATTATCGCATTCCCCGGCGGTCGATCATGACCTCTCAGCGGACTGCGGAGATCAAACGGGTGCGCCGGGCGTTTGCACGAGCGATCCAGGAGTTGGACGAGCTGGAATCGGCCAAGCGATTTGAAGAGAGCAAAATTCGCGATATTTTCGCGGTACACATGCGATTCCTGCGTGACAAAACCTTCCTGAAACGCATCACGGATTTTATCAACAAAGAATTGGTGACCGGAGAGTATGCGGTTTCGATGATCCTGCGTGAAATCGCCTCTCATTTTGCCGGGATTGACGACCCGTATATCAGCGAGCGTGCGGCTGACATCTATGACATTGAAAAGCGATTGCTCATGCAGCTGCTGGGGCGCGTGGAAGATAATGTCGAGCATCTGCGCGACGAAGTGGTGATTCTGGCGCACGACCTGACGCCGACCCAGACTGCCGGCTTCAACAAATCGTTTGTCAAGGGATTCGCCACCGAACGCGGCGGACGCACCAGTCATACGGCGATTGTCGCCCGCTCCCTGGGGATTCCGGCGGTGGTGGCGCTGGGGGATTTATCGTCCGAGATTCCGCCGGACTGCACGGTGATTGTGGACGGCAATCGCGGCGTGGTGGTCATTGACGCCGACGAGGAGACCTTGCGGCAATATACCCAGTACGCCCGGCAAATCAGCGAGTTTGCCAGCGAACTGAACGTGCTGCGTGATCTGCCCGCCCAGACCCGCGACGGCATCCGGATCGAACTGTTGGGCAATATCGAGTTCCCCGACGAAACCGAACATGTCCTTCAAAAAGGCGGCGACGGTATCGGCCTGTACCGGACGGAGTTTCTGTATCTCTACGGCGGGGCCGAACCGACTGAAGAGGATCACTACCACGCCTATGCCGAAGCGATTCACACCCTCAAGGATAAACCCGTCGTGATTCGGACGATGGATCTGGGCGCCGATAAAATGCCGCACTCGGACTGGCATCCTCACGAGGCCAACCCCGCGCTGGGGTTGCGTTCCATTCGGTACTGCCTGCAGGATTTGCCAATGTTCAAGACTCAGCTTCGGGCGATTCTTCGTGCCTCGGTGCTGGGCGATGTGCGCGCGATGTTTCCCCTGATTACCAACCTGCAGGAGTTGCGGCAGGCCAAGATGATTCTACGGGATGTGATGGAGGACTTGGACGAGTATGACGTGCCGTATAATGCGAATATGCAGGTCGGCATCATGATCGAGACGCCCAGCTCGGCCCTGACGGCGGGTTTCCTGGCACAGGAGTCGGACTTTTTCAGCATCGGTACAAACGATCTGATTCAATATACGCTGGCGGTAGATCGGGCCAACGAACACGTGACGACGCTGTTCTCGGCGGCCGAGCCGGCGGTGCTGCGGCTGCTGCGCGGCGTCATTCAGGACGCTCACAAGGCCCGCATCGGCTTAAGTCTCTGCGGGGAGATCGCCTCCGATCCGGAATTTATTATGCTGCTGCTGGGCATGGGCGTGCGGACGCTGTCGCTGGCGGCCCCGATGATTCCGGAGGTCAAAAAGATCATTCGCTCCGTGTCAATCGAAGAATGCGGCGATCTGGCCCGGCAGGTGGCGACGCTGGATTCGAGCCGGCAGATCAAAAATATACTGCGGGACGCCGCGATGAAAATTTTGCCCGAAACCTTTTAAGATGTACTTAAAGGGCTAACGGACAACGAAAACAATGAAGCGCAGCGGTACAGTCGGCGCATAAGAGCGCAGAGGTTCTCTTAGGGCGACGCTGCATCGCAGGCTTCGACAAACTATCGGATTCGATGCAAACAGAGGTGTTAACGTTTATTGCGGACTTTAAGGTACACGGGCGATTTGCGTGCCTGTCACATCAGGAGACGCTGTCTTTCTGGCAGCGGGTGCTGACCTGTGCCAAGGTGCCGGTGCTTTACTCGAAGGGTTTCAACCCCCGTCCCCGGCTGTCGTTGCCGTTGCCGCGCAGTGTGGGTGTACAGTCGGACTGCGAGCGATTGTGTGCAGCCGTTGCGGCCGAAGACTTCTGCCCGGAAGCTGCCGGCCGGGCTGTCGCCGCCCTGCTGCCGGAAGGCTGCACCCTGACCGGCACAAACGCCATTCCCGGCAAGGCCGCCTTTTATCCTGTGTCGGCCACCTATCAATTCACGCTGTCCGCTGCACCCGACGCGGCGAGGCGCGATCATTTGGAACATTGTATCAAACAACTGACAACCAACGAGCCTGTTGTACAACTTCGCCGAATGGAAAACAACCGGCAGCGGCCGGTAGACATTCGACCGTTCTTAGAGGGATTTTCACGGGATAAAACCCTAATCCAAACGGTATGTGCCATTCGGCCGACCGGTACGGTGCGCATCGACGAACTGATGCATTGGCTGGGTCTTGAACCCTGTGACCTTGCCGAACCGGTCCGCCGAATCGCCGTGCAATGGGACTGTCATACAAACCAATTTCAAGGAGAGAACCAGTTATCATGACACGAGAAATGTTGATTAACGTTACCGAGGAAGAATGCCGTGTTGCCGTCGTGGAAAACGGCTCGCTGGAGGAGCTTTATACCGAGCGCGCCGCACTGGTCGGCCATGTCGGCAATATGTACAAAGGACGCGTGGTCAATGTCGAACCGGCGATCCAGGCGGCCTTCATCGATTTCGGGATGTCCAAAAACGGATTTCTGCATATCAGCGACCTGCACCCCCGCTACTTCGACGGCAAAAATGAAGAGTTGGAAAACATCGGACGGCGCAAGGCTCTTGCCCATCGCCCGCCGATTCAGCGATGCCTCACGAAAGGACAGGACGTCATCGTCCAGGTGACCAAGGAAGGCATTAACACCAAAGGGCCGACCCTGACGACGTATCTGTCGCTGCCGGGCAAGTATATGGTGCTGATGCCGTGGATGACCGGCTTGGGTGTCTCCCAAAAGATTGAGGACGACGCCGAGCGTATAAAACTGCGAGAAACGATGGAAAGCCTTTCGTTGCCGCGTCAATCGGGTCTGATTGTGCGTACGGCGGCACAGGTGGCCAACAAACGCGAACTCCAGAGCGATATCGCCTATCTGACGCGGCTCTGGAGTGTTATCAGCAAACGCCTCGACAAAGAAAAAGCCCCCTGCGAGCTGTACCAAGAGTCCGATCTTGCGATTCGCACAGTACGGGATATTTTTGACAGCTCCATCAGCAAAATCTCCTGCGACAGCGAGAGCGTCACTAAACGCATTCGCGATTTTCTGTCGATTGTTCAGCCGCGGCTCAAACGCCGGGCGGTGTATTACGAAGGCAAGTCCCCGCTCTTTCATCGCCACAACATCGAAAAAGAAATCGAAAAGATCCTGTCCAGCCATGTGGAACTGAAAAGCGGCGGCTCGCTGGTCATTGAACAGACCGAAGCGCTGGTGGCCATTGACGTCAACAGCGGCCGCTACCGCAAGCAGACCAACGCCGAGCAGACCGCCCTGCAAATCAATCGGGAAGCCGCTCGCGAGATCGTCCGCCAGCTTAAGCTGCGCGACTTGGGCGGACTGATCATCTGTGATTTTATCGATATGCGGGACAACAAGAATAAACGCGAGGTCGAAAAAGAATTTCGCGAGGCGCTGCGCGGCGACCGGGCACGCTCGCGCGCGCTCAAAATGAGCGCCTTTGGCCTCATCGAGCTGACCCGGCAGCGGATGCGCCCGTCGCTTCAGTCCAGCACATACCTGATGTGCCCGCACTGCAAGGGGTCGGGCGTCGTCAAGAGCTACGAATCACAGGCGATTGAGATACTCCGATTATTGCGGCTGGCCGCCGGACGCAAAGAGATCAAACGCATCGACATCACCGTGCCGCGGGAAGTGGCCATGTTCCTGCAGAATGAAAAGCGGCAGATTCTGGCACGGTACGAGACTGAACAGGACAAACAAATCATCGTCACTCCGGACTTCTTCGGCGTCAATGATGAGCCGGCCAAACTCCGCTGTTATGATGAGCGCGGCAGCGCGGTACGATTCGGATAAAGATGAAAGCAAACTTGAAACCACAGATTTCACAGATGACACAGAAGAATCGGAAATCAGATAGCACGATCGACCTGGTGTATGCCGAACAGGTCATCGAGGCCGAAGCGTCGGCGGTACGCGGCTTGACACGCTTGGTGTCTGAGCCGTCGTTTGCGCAAACGGTACGACTGTTTCATGAATGCACCGGCTCGGTAATCGTCACCGGCATCGGCAAAGCCGGCATCGTCGGCAGCAAGATCAGCGCGACGCTGGCCTCCACCGGCACGGCCAGCCACTTTCTGCATCCGGCCGAGGCGGTACATGGCGATCTGGGACGCGTGCAGAATGATGATATCGTGTTAGCCATGAGCCACAGCGGCGAAAGCGATGAGATTCTCCGTCTGATCGAACCGCTCAAACAACGGGACATCCGGCTTGTCTCGATTGTCGGCGATCCCGACTCCCGGCTGGCGCGGCACAGCGACGTGGTCTTAAGCATGGGCATACTCATCGAGGCCTGCCCGCTGGGCGTTGCGCCGAGCGTCTCGACGACGTGCATGCTCGCCTTGGGCGACGCCTTGGCGCTGACGGTGATGAAGGCGCGGCAATTCAGCGCCGAAGAGTACGCCCGGTTTCATCCGGCAGGCGCACTGGGGGCGCGGCTGATGACCGTCGGCCAGACCATGTGGTTCAAGCCCGATGAGCCGCTTCCGCTGGCGGCCATGACGGATACCCTTGCGCAGATGCTCGACGAGACGGCCGCCCTCAAACGGCGCGGCGCGGTGATGATCGTCGATGCCGACGGACGGCTGGCGGGCATCATTACCGACGGCGACCTGCGGCGGGCGATTTCGACCTATGGCGCAGCGGCCCTGCAGCAGACAACCCGGCAGGTGATGACCGCCGATTGCAAGCGTGTCCGCCCCGATACGCTGGCCGCCGAGGCAATGGCCATCTTTCATAAGTTCCGCATCGACGAACTGCCGGTGGTGGACGCCGACGACAAACCGGTCGGCCTGATCGACGTGCAGGACATTGTAGCAATAAAGATTGTCGGGTAAGAGATGTTAAATGCCAAATGTTTAATGTTAAATGTGAATGAATGGCCAAGAACATTGATTTCAAACAGATTCAACTGCTGATCCTCGACGTGGACGGCGTGTTGACCGACGGCGGCATCATCATCCACGCCGACGGCTCCGAGAGCAAACGCTTCAGCGTCTATGACGGCCACCGGATCCGAATGTGGCATCGCGCAGGACGCACCAGCGCAATCATTAGCGGACGCAAAAGCAATCCGACCCGCATCCGCGCCGAACAACTGCAAATCCCTCATGTCTTTGAGGGCTGCCTGAAAAAAATGCCTGTGTTCGAATCACTGCTGAACGACCTCAACCTTCAGCCGGAACAAACGGCCTATGTCGGTGACGACCTAATGGACATTCCGCTGGTGCGGCGCGCCGGCTTCGGCGTGGCAGTCGCCAACGCCGCCGAAGAGTTGAAAGAATGTGCCGATTGGATCACGACCATGTCCGGCGGTCACGGCGCCGTCGGCCAGGCTGTCGAATACATCCTTAAACAGGCCGGGGCGTGGGAGCCGCTGATGGAACGGTATCGAGTCTGAATACGGACGCAAAGGACGATTGTATGCGAAAGATCATCATTATTCTGACAGCCGTGGCGGTTACGGGACTGGCCTATTGGGGATACATCCGGCTGACCGGCGCCGGCGCAATGGAGCCGCCGACCACGCACACCGCCAAAGAGATGGACATGCCCGAAGCGACCGGCGATGCCCGGCGTTCGGGACAGCCCATCGTCCATGGCGCCGAACAGTCGTACTACATTACTCGCGACCCGGTGACACGGCAGATGACACGCGTATTCGGCTTTTCGCGTCTGGTCAATCCCGGCCAACAGTCGGCCCGCTGGCAGGTGGAAAAACCATATATCATTTTTTATGAATCCGCCTTCCAGTGCCGCATCGAGGCGGACATGGGGCTGATTCAGACCGAGCGGGCCGGCTCAACTGTGACGCCGCAGGACGGCCAGCTTGAGGGCAATGTGGTGATACACATCAGCCCACACGCTGACAGCGAGATTGCCGAGACGCGTCTCCTGTTGGATGACCTGCTCTTCAGCAGCGAGCGGACGGAATTTTCGACGGACGGGCCGGTGCGGGTGATCTCCAGTCAGGTCGATCTTGCCGGACAGGGGCTGCTCTTGCTGGTCAACGCCGCCGACGGACAGATCGAGTACCTGCATATTCTCGATTTGGAATTCTTACGACTCAAAGATTTCGTACAAACTGACGAGCGAAAGGCCGCTCCGCTTGTTTTGGCGACGGATGATGCAGAAACGCAAATAGACAAACCCCAGACCCCCTCAACAATTGCAGCCGAGGACGACGGTAGTGAAAAAATCGACGGGGACTCGCGTCTGTACCAGTGCACCATCGATGACAATGTGATGATTCGCTACGGCGACCGGATCGTGGTGGCCGGCGCCGATCAGATCAACATCCGTAACATTCTCTTTGCGCGGCAGGACGACCGCAAGCCCCAGCCCGATATGCGCGCCGCGGCGCAGAACACGGGCCCTGCGCCGGCAATAGATACCATCGACCGCGAACCGACGACAGAAGCGGAATTGCTGCAAACAGAAATCGCCGCCCGGCCGTCTATCGATACGCTGCTTGCCGACTCTACCCAGCGTGATGACAGCGCCGACGTCGTCGTGACCTGCGAAGGCGGTATCCTTGTCAAGCCGATGCCGCGGACGAATGCGGCTGCGTCTCTGACACCGATCACCCCGGCCATCGAAATGAACGGCACGCCCCTGCGAATCGAACAAATCGACCCCCTGTCGTCCGAAAAGACAATCCCGATGGCCTATTGCGGGCTGTTGATGTACGATACGGGCACCGAGGTGCTCGAATTGTTCCGCGACGCCTGGGAGAACGACATCGTCCTCGGCTCCCCCGCCGGACGCATCAAGACGCACGGCCCCGTCCTCTGGGATCGCAAGGCCAATCAGGCACAGATCGTCGGGCCGGGGATGGTTTATTTTGACGGCAACGGCGATGAAAGTACCGACGCCGGACAGATCGCGTTTGCCGGACAAATGGAACTGTTCTTTGCCGACGCCCCGGCGCAGCAATCCTCGCTTCAACTGACCGGCGTGAATCTGACCGGCGGGATGTCGGCCCAACTGCGCGGCGACGGCGCACTATCTACGGCCGCCGATACCGCAAAACTGACCTTCGGCCCGGAAAACGCCTTGACCTCGGCGCATCTGGAAGGCGCGGTGCGGTTTGAAAACGCCGACGGCCCATCCTCCCTCGCCACGGCTGACACGGCCGTCTTTCATTTTGGCGACGACCGCCAGCTTGCGCGCGCTGACCTGTCCGGCGATGTACGGCTTGCCTCCGACAGCGGACAACTGCACACCAGCGAAGCGACGATTGCCTTTGCCGCCGACGAGACCGGCACGATCCAGCCGTCGCGGTTCGATACGGTCGCCGCCGCCACGCTCGAAACCCGCGACGCCACCGACGCCAAACAACCGCCGGCACGATTCGAAGCCCGCAGCATCAGCTACGATCTGCAAACCGGCTCCGGGCAGGCCGCCGGGCCGGTGCGGTTTGTCTTTTATCAGCCCGCCGACCCTAACGGCAGCCTGCTGACGGAGTACTGGCCCGTCGAGATCACCGCCGACGGCGATGCGGAATTTATCGCCGGGGCAGATCGCCAGATCGAGACGATCATCTTCAAACGCAACGTCAGCGGCATTCAGACACTTCAATATGCCGCTTATACCGAACAGAATGCATTCAGCGCCGATACGATGATCGTCAAACTCGGCCGCAACACCGAAGGCACAGCGGACATCCAGAGCATCACGCTCCGCGACGGCGACGTGTATGCCGAATTTAAACGCACGCACGAAACGCTCCGTCTGGCGATGACGCGGCTCAGTTGTCAGGAAATAATCTACGACCGCACAAACCAGCGGCTGATCGCGACCGGCCCGGGCGAGATTGCGGTGGACAACAGCAACGCCGAAGCGTCCGCATCCTCCGGCGGGCTGGATATGAGCGGCCCGTCCTATGCCAAGATCGAAGGCTTTGACCGCATTGAATGGACAGCCGCCGACCGCCGCATCGTCGCCGACGGTGACGCCGATGTCCTGCAGGTGTCCTATATACCGCTTATTGACGGCGTGCCGTCTCGCCTCATTCGCGCCGCCGCCGGACGAGTCGAGATCGAACTTGCCGAAGAGGCTGATGGACGAACAGAACTGGCCCAACTGACCGCCAAAGACCACGTCTTCTTCGAAGAAGAGGGAAAACACATTCTCGAAGGGTACACACTGCTTTATAACGCCGCCAACGACGGCTGGCTGACCATCACCGGCACAGACGACCGCCCGTGCATGGCCGACGGCGCACGCGTGCCATACATCCATTACAACGTCAGCACCGGCCAACTCGAAACACAGCTGTCAACCATTCCGGGAGCGGTGACGTTCCCGCAATAACACCGGTAATTGGTTTCTTTGCTGCCGATAAACGCCGTTATGAACCTAACGTCTGTACTAAGCGTATAATGTACTAAGCGTATAATGTACTAAGCGTATTTAAGACAGGTCTTTGTCTAATAATAGGAATAATGGGATATAGCGATGGAATTTTTGACCGGCCTTGTGTTTGATTTTTGGGCGACGTTATCCGAAATGGCGCCTTACCTGCTCTTGGGCTTTCTGGTGGCGGGGTTGCTGAGCGTCTGCATTTCGCCCAACGCCATCGAACGGCATCTCGGCAAGCGAGGGTTCTGGTCTATTTTCAAGGCCTCGACGTTCGGCATCCCCCTGCCGCTATGTTCGTGCGGCGTTATTCCGCTGTCGATGTCGCTGCATAAGCACGGGGCCAGCAAAGGAGCGACGACGTCGTTTCTGCTGGCGACGCCGCAAACGAATGTTTACAGTTTTCTGGTTACATACAGTCTATTGGGACCGGTGATGGCGATTTTCCGGCCGCTGGCGGCGCTGACGACCGGACTGCTCGGCGGCGGATTGGCTGAAATTTTTGATAAAGCTCCGTCTGCGTCTGTCGAACAAACCGAATCTCAGAATCCCGTCGGCTCCCCGCCGCAACGGCATTGGCTGATACGTGCGCTGCGTCACGGGTTTGTGGTCCTGCCGACTGATATCGGGCGTTCGATGCTGGCCGGTCTGGTGATCGCAGCGCTGATGTCGGCGGTTTTGCCGGATGATTTTTTTGCGTCGTATCTGGCCGGCGGCGGAGGCTTGGTTGCCATGCTGGTGATGCTTGTGGTGGGCATTCCCATTTATGCCTGTTCGACCGCATCGGTGCCGGTGGCAGTGCAGATGATCGCCAAAGGTCTTAGCCCCGGTGCGGCGATGGTCTTTTTGATTGCCGGGCCGACGGCCAACGCCGCTTCGCTGTCGACGCTGTGGAGTACGCTGGGCAAACGTTCGACAGCTGCGTACCTGATCAGCATTGCAGTTTGTTCCCTGGCGACAGGATTTATTATCGATCAATTCGTCTTTGCCGGCGGGTATAATCCGGATCATCTTAGCCATGGCGAGACGCTGCCGATGGGCTTAAGCAGCGTGATGACGACGGGGATGCTGGCCGTGCTGGGGTTTGGTATATTTCGCAAATACACCCAGACCAAAGCGAAGAAGCAAGCTGCCCCAACAGCGTGACAAATTTTGTCCGGGGATTTTCATTTTGTGTTTAATTCGTTGCTTTTCGTGCGTGGATTGTTACAATTTTCGCCGTGCAATCTGATCGGATACAATTTATTCTCGCCTCGGCCTCGCCGCGGCGGCGGCAGCTTTTGAGGCAGGCGGGCTATCGGTTTGAGATCGTGCCTTCGGCCGTCGATGAAGAAGCATTTGAAACCGCCGCCACCGATTCGGTGTTGCTGAGCAAACAGCTCGCCCTGGCCAAAGCCAACGAAGTGGCCGTACGGTATCCCGAATATTTCGTTCTCGGCGCCGATACGGTGGTCGATGATGACGGCCTTATCATCGGCAAACCCGACGATGCAGCCCACGCCGAGGCGATTACCCGCCGTTTGTTCAGCCGTCCGCACAAGGTCATCACCGGTATTGCCTTGGTGTGCATCGCCAAAAAGATCGAGATCATAGAAGCCGACATCACGACCGTTTATCCGCGACCGCTCACCGAGGCACAGATCTCCGACCATATCGCCGGGGGCAACTGGCAGGGCAAGGCCGGGGCGTATGGCATTCAGGAAACCGGCGATACCTTCGTCGAGCGTATCAAAGGGTCATTCACCAACGTGATGGGTCTGCCGATGGAACGCATCCAGCGCCTGCTGGAGGGGCTGGGCGTCTGTGCTTTTTCAAAGGAGGCTTGATTTGGGGCGGGGTTTGTGTTATAAGCCGGTTTTGACCGGAGGGTCCGATGCAAAATAATGAACAGCGAAAATCCGATTTGGATGCCGACATCCTTCAGTGCAAGCTGGACTTGCAGCGTGCCTTGCAGGCGGGTAACCGTGTGCCCCTGATCCCCGATAAAAAACCCATACAAATCCCACAATCCACACAACCCCTTAATCCAGAACAATCATCGGAATCAAATGCACCTATTTCTGGATCCTCAAGATCGCCAAGCTCGCCTGTCGGCATACACATTATGCCTTTTGAAACGCTGCAAAAGAAAACAGCCTCTGCCGAGCAAGCGACCGCCTCTATCCCGTCCGAGCCTGAGCCGGACGTGTCGCCCGAGCCTGAGGCCCCCCCGCCGCCGCCGGAATCGATCGAGCCGCTGCACGAAAAAATTCACCTGCTGGAACAGCAGCTGGCCGAAAAGATCGGGCAGATTTCCGCACTGAAACTGCAAATTGAGGAACAAGCAACTGCTCTATCCGAACAGGCCGAGACGGTTCGACGGACAGGCGAGGAAAAAGAAACAGCAGAAAAACGACTTGAGACCCAGGCCGCCGAGTGGGCGATTACCCTCGAATCGCTCAAGGAAGCCCAGGCACAAGCCATGCAGACGCGGGACGAGCGGCAGCAGCAATTGGAGGCTCTCCGCGAGGAGCTTTCTGACGCACAACTGCGGCTGGAGCAGTCGGATTCGACCAACGCGGCGCTGACTCGTGAAAACGCCGAACTGCTTGACATACTGAACAATGTGCGTTTGGAGAAGGAACGCGAACGTGAAGACGCCGTTTCCGAATTTGAAATGACCGACGAAGATACAGATGCTTTTGATGATCCATCGCTGGAACCGTACTGCGAACCGACCGGAGAGATAATTTCCGAAGACGATGTGCATCTTGAACAAAAGCTGGCGGACAATGCGGTTCCAACGTTTAATCTGGCCGAGCAAATCTTGACCGAGCAGCGAAAGACATCCTCCGAACGTCGCCAGGGACCGGCTCGCAACGGTGGAAAGATAACCTCGAACAGTTCCATCGAGCATGTGATGCAGCAGTATGTAACTGACAAAACCGCCCCGCCGCCGCAGGATCAACCGCTCCGCCCTGCCGGCCATTCGCAGCGCTTTTTGCGATGGCACGGCGAAGGACTGACCGCCTACCAAACCGAACTGCTGGACACCATTATTCACAATGATATCCGGCGTTTATGCGGGGCCAATGTTTCGTTCTCGCCGTATCAATCCACGATGGACAATTGATCATTATGATCGCTGAAATTGCAGAAGAAACCGGAGAGTGGATTTCATCGCTTATGTATTCCGGCTGGTTATATGCGGTGATTGCCGGAATGGCGGTTTTTTTCTTCGTAACACTGATCTTGGGGTTGGTCTGGCTGTTTGGCCAAAAGAAAGAAAAACATCCGAAGAAAATACCGGACGCGGCACAGGATAAGACGTTTGATTACAACGCCCTGCTGGCCGCTACGGGAACACCCAACGGAAAACCCCGCCGTCTTCTTCTGGCAGCCGCCAGTCTCGACAATCTGCCTGTTACGATTCCAGTCAATCTGGCGATTCAACTGGCAGCCACGGAAAAATGTCTGCTCATCGATCTGGATACGCGGCGCGACGCGTTGTCTCACGTGTTCGAGATCGCCTCTGTGCCGCGGCCTGCTACGCCGGTGGTGACGGGCGTCGCGAACCTGCATATCTGGCCGGCTCATCTTTTTACACAGTTTCGGCAAATGGACCTAAAATCGCTGCTGGCCGCAACACAGCCAAGATATGATATCATCCTGCTGAACGCCCCGTATTTAGCAGCACACCCGGATCGCGGGCGGATCATTCGCTGTGCCGAGTCAGCGGTGGTCTTCAGCAAAGACAAAAAATCTGCGGCCCCGCTGCGTAAGCTTCTTGACAAAAGCCCATGCAAAATCCTCAAGATGCTCGGCCCCGACGGCAGGCCGTTGGCCTAAAGCAGCGACGCGGCCTGATCATCGATCAGCCACAATACTTTATCTATCACCGGCCAAAGGACATACGCCGGAAAACGCTGCACGTCCGGCGGCGACGAAAAGAGCGTTTGCACGATCTGTGCTTTATCCAGCCCGGAGACCATCACCAGCAGTGTACGGGCGTGCTGCAGAACCGGCGCCGTCAGCGTGACGCGATTGAGCCGTGTTTTGTGAAACACCGGCCAGGTCAACTGATCGGCAATCGACACCCCCGGGTCGCCGGGCAACAGCGAAGCGATATGCCCATCCTCCCCCAGCCCCAGAACGATCAGGTCAAAACAGGGCACCTGCCCTTCCTGTACGTCAAAAGCCATTTTGAGCGTAGCCTCGTAAGCGTCCGCCGCCCGTCGGCAGTCGTCGTATTCGCCGTGTACGCGATACACCTGCTGGGGCGGGATGGGGACGGCGTCGAGAAAAGTGTCAACCGCCAAACGATAATTGCTGTCGGGCGACTCCGGCGGCACGCACCGCTCATCCGCCCAAAACAAATGGGTTTTGTCCCAGGGAATGTCGGCCGCATCGGCGGGCCGGGCCAGCCGCTCAAAAAACAGCCGCGGCGTCCGGCCGCCGGAAACTGCCGCGAAAAAAGCCCCTCGCTCGCTGACCGCCGCTTGGGCGGCACGTGTAAATTCCATCACCGCCCGTTTGGCCAGCGAATGCGTATCCCCATCGCGGACAAGCCGCGGATTGGCGGAATGGTCAGATGTGACGTTTTGGCTGTCCAGAAACCCCTGCAAGAAAACCGATGCGGCTACTGCATCCATACACTTTTTCTTGTCTTTCCGCGTCAAGCCCGCATCGCGAAACAGCGCATCGGCGGAAAAGCTGCTCAGTCGCTCATCATAAAAATCAATCGGCACGGAGATCATCGCCGACAGCGTCCCGGCAAACGCCCGCACGCGCTTGGCCCGCGGCCCCTCGCTGCCGTCCATATTCAGCGGCAAGCCCACCACAATCGCTTCGATGGCTTCCTTCTCGACGATCCCGGCGATACAGTCAATAAGGAAAGTTTCGTTTTGCGTCTCGATGACCGAATGCGGACTGGCCAGCGTCCCGGCCGCGTCGGAAATCGCCAGCCCGGTGCGTTTATCGCCGTGATCAATCGCCAGAATTCGCATTACACTGTTCATCCATATATGACTGAATTCTCATACAACAAAAAAGGTTAACCACCGAAGACACCGAGAACGCCGATTTCTTTTTAATCAAATCCGTGTCCTCGGCGGTCTCGGTGGTTAATTATTTCGTTGCAATTACATATTTTATTACGTTATGTATTATAAAAATTTTTCGCGTCCATGCCGGTGGATTTCCTCCAGCAGTTCCTTGAGCCGATGGCTCTGGTTGGCCGGACAAACCAACGTCGCATCGGGGCTGTGGGCAACGATCACGTTATCCAGACCGATCAAGGCAATCAGATGGTTGGCATCTTCGGTCACCACGATATTGTTTTTACACTCCAGCATCTGGCAGTGGCCGGCCACGACGATATTGTTGTCGGCGTCGGATTTGATCACATCGGCCAGCGCGGCAAACGACCCCAGATCGAGCCATCGGCAATCCAGCGGGATGGCGTACACGTCCTTGGCCTTTTCCAGCACCGCATAATCGATACTGATCCTCGGCAGTCGCGGAAACCATTCCCGAATCGCGATTTGCTGACTGGGACAGCCCCAGTCGGCCTGAATCTTCCTGAGCGGTTCGATGCACTCCGGCAGATGCTCTCTAAGCTGCTCGAGAATCGTCCGGTTCTTCCAGACAAACAGCCCCGAATTCCAGCAATAGTCGCCGCTTTGCACATACCCAAACGCCGTTGCCTCGTCGGGCTTTTCGCGAAAGGCCTCCACCCGCCGCACGGCGTCCGCCGACTCGCCGCAGGACTTCGGCGCCCTCAGCTTGATGTAGCCGTAATGCGTACTCGGAAACGTCGGTTCTACCGCAAACGTCACCAGCGATTCGGGGTTCTCATTAACAAACGACAAGGCCGTCTGCATCGCCGCACTGAACACCTCCACCGGCTCCAGCGTCTGATCGGCGGTTACTACCGCCATCGTCGATTCCGGGTCGTACTTGCTCAACACCGTCGCCGCCAGACCGATCGCCCCGGCCGTATCCCGTACCGCCGGCTCGGCAATCACATTTTCTTCGGGAAGCTCGATCAGATTCTCACGCACCATGTCAACACAATCGGCGTTGGTCATGACCAATATATTGCGGAGATCAAACAAGCTCGTCAGCCGCTTAAAGCAGCCCCGCAACAGAGTTTGCCCCTCCAGCAGCCGAAGCACCTGCTTGGGTCGCTTTTGCCGACTCAGCGGCCAGAGCCGCTTTCCCGAACCGCCCGCCAGAATCACCGCAAAATCCATGGGTCTGATTCCTTTTTTACAGCGTTAAGCCGGTTTTCGCTTAACTTCAATCATCTGCTTTTAAATCAGAAAGGTTTTATCTATCTTTGCCACCGGTCGAATTTTCTCGGCCATCGCCTCGGTGCCGGGCTTGTCCATCAGGGCAAACGTCGCGTCTTTGCCCAGCTCCACTGCGGGCTGATCGTAGGGGTCAATATTAAACAACAGCCCCGCCAGCGACGTGGTGACCTCAAACAAGTAAATAAACTGTCCGACCGTCTCAGCACAAATGCCGTCAAAAAACACCGTCAGGCACGGACGCTTGTCGTGCAGTAAGGCGTACTCCGTGGCTGTCTTCTCGGCATTGAGCAGACGCGACATCGGCTGACCGGCCAGAAACCCCAATTCCGGCGCAACTTCCGGCGCAGCGCCGATGACCACATCACGATTAAACGCCGCCACTTGCAGGAACGTAAAGAGCTTGTCGTTAGGCCCTTCGCGGTAAAGCTGTACCTGACTGTGCTGGTCGGTTGTGCCCAGGGCGTTGACGGGCGTCGGCCCGACGAAGACCTGTTTTCCCTGCACATCGTGGGTCTTGCCCAGGCTCTCGGCCCAGAGTTGACGATACCAGTCGGAAATGTCCTTGAGCGAATGCGAATACGGCATCATCACGGAGATGTGTTTACCGAGATTGTAGTAGTGCCAGTTGATCGCCGCGTTCAGGGCGGCGGGATTTTTGAAGAAATCTTCCTCGCTGCACCGCTTGTCCATCGCGCGTGCCCCGGCCAGCAGGCCGTCGATATCAATACCGCACACGGCCGCGCTGAGCAGCCCGACGGGACTGAGCACACTGAACCGCCCTCCCACGCCGTCCGGCACCTCCAGCGTCCGCAGTCCGGCGGCGTCGGCGATCTGGCGAAGCGTGCCCTCGTTGGCGTCGGTGGTGGCAATGACCTGTTTTTTCAGGGCATCCGCGCCAAGTTTCTTCTCGATCATCTCAAAGAGGACCATCATCTGCGCCGCGGTCTCGGCGGTGCGGCCGGACTTGCTGATGACGTTAAAGATCGTCTTGTCAAGCTTGTCACTGACCCAATCCAAAAAGCTGCCCAACTGGTGCGGATCGACATTGTCAAACACAAACAACCGCGGCCCTTTTCGCTGCCTGTCGTCCAGATTGTACAGATAGGGATTCAGCGCTGTCTGCAGCGCGATATTGCCCAGTGCCGAGCCGCCGATACCCAGCACCACAAAATTATCACACGCACCGCGCACCGCGTCGGCCATCGCCTTGACCTGACGGGGATAATCCTCGTGATACGGCAGGTCGCGGTAGCGGGTCTTGCCGGCCCTACGCTGCCGGTTCAACTCGGCAATCAGCGGCGCAGTCATTTGCGCCAACTCGTCCAACTGCGTTTGGGTAATGCCGTGCTCGGCGCCAATCACATCAGCCATCACATTTTTATAATACAACTGAATCTGCTGTTGTCCCACGTTCAATCTCCTGAATCTGAAAACCTCTTACTTCTATCTTCTAACCTCTTTTGCTCACCGTCCTACACGCTCTATTTTCGCGTATTTTAGCATCAGCGACTTGGTCTGCCCAGAATTAAATTTCACCACGACAATGCTGTCGGCCCCCAAATCGAGGTATTCCTTGACCCGTCCCAGGCCGAATTTTGCGTGCGACACCAGCTCATTAACGCAATAGGCCGGTGCCGTCCCGACGGCCGAGGTCTTGCGGGTCGATATCGACGATGGTGCGGATTCGCTGGTTCTAACCATTTGAGTCGGCTTTTTCGGAAAGTCGGAAAATTCATCGTCATCCCAGTTGTCGTCAAAATTGCCGCTCTGCTCGCCGACAAAGCCGATCTCATACAAAAACGGCGACGGCGTCGAGCGAATGAACTGGCCGCGCAGCACCCGATGCCGGGCGTAGCTCAATTGCAGCGTTTTCCGTGCCCGCGTAATGCCGACAAACAAGAGCCGCCGCTCCTCTTCTATATCGTCGTTGCCGACGTTAAGACTCCGCTCATGCGGCAAGATGCCCTCTTCCAGCCCGATGAGAAACACATGGTCAAACTCCAGCCCCTTGGCCGCGTGCAGCGTCATCAACGAGACCCGCCCGGCGTCCGGATTGTAGGCGTCAGTGTCGCTGTACAGGGCGATGGACTGCATATAATCGGTCAGCGACGGCGTCTCGGTGCGGCGGTCATACTCGGCGGCCGCGTTGATCAACTCATTGACGTTTTCGATCGCGCTTTGGGCGTCGGCTCCCGAATTTTTCAGCGCCTCGGCATAGCCGCTTTCGGCAAACACACAGTCCATCAGCGACCCGACGGGTGTATCGGTGTCCTTGGCGAATTTTTCAATCATCGCGGCAAAGGCCTTCAAACGCAACTGCGTCGGGCGATTGATCGTCTCAACCTTGTCCGCATAAGCGGCCGCTTCCAGGAGGCTTAGCCCCATCTTGCGGGCGTACGGCTCCAGCCGCTCGACGGAGGTTTTGCCGATGCCGCGCGAATGCGTGCCGATGGCCCGGCGAAACGCGATATCGTCTTTGGGGTTGACGATCAGCTTCATATAGCTGAGCATATCGCGGATTTCTTTGCGGGCGTAAAACTCCACGCCGCGCACCACCTGATACGGCAGCCGGTCGCGGATGAGCGCCTCTTCAATCGTGCGGCTCATCGCATTGACGCGATAAAACACCGCGATCTCGTTGGGGTCGATGCCGGCGGCAATCAGTTTCTTGATGCCTTCGGCGGTGCAAACAGCCTCCTGCGTCTCATCCTCGCACGTCTCGATGACCACCTCGTCGCCGGCCGGTCGCGTGGCGATCAAGTCCTTGTGCTTGCGTTTGGTGTTGACGACGATCAGCTTCGAGGCCTTATCAAGGATGTTCGGCGTCGAGCGGAAGTTTTCCTCCAGCTTGACGACGACCGCTTCGGGCCAGTCCTTTTCAAAGACGAGAATATTTTTAATGTCCGCCCCCCGCCACCGGTAAATCGACTGGTCGGGATCGCCCGTCACACAGATGTTGCGATGCGCCAGCGCAAGCCCCTTGGCAATCTGATACTGCGCGTGATTGGTGTCCTGATATTCATCGACCAGCAGATACCGAAATCGGTTGCTCAACGCCAGCCGCACCTCCGGCCAGTCGCGAAGCAAAAACGCTGTCTTGACCAGCAGGTCGTCAAAATCCAAGGCGTTGTTCTGACGCAGCAGCGACTGATATTGGGCATAGATTTTAGCCAGATACTTGCCGAAATAGTCGTCCGCCCGCGCCGCGTAGGCTTCCGGGTCTTCCAAGTCGTTCTTGAGCCGTGAAACTGCCTCCAGCATCCGCGCCGGGGCAAACTGAGTGAACTCAACCTGACAGGCGATGATCGCCTCTTTCATACACCGCTTCTGGTCGTCCATATCATAAATGGTAAAATTCGACCCGATCCCCGCCTGTTCGGCGTACTGCCGCAGAATACGTACACACAGCGAATGAAACGTACTGACATACACGCCGGCCGCCGGGGCGTTCTGCTCGACACGCAGCCGCATCTCCTCGGCAGCCTTATTGGTAAACGTTATCGCACAGATTTGGTACGGCCGCACACCCGCATCGATCAGCGCCGCGATGCGACTGGTGATCACACGGGTCTTGCCGCTGCCGGGGCCGGCCAATACCAAAAGCGGCCCATCTTTATGAAAGACCGCTTCTTTTTGGGATGCCGTCAATTGATCTAAAGGAACAACCGATGTCAAAAATATTCTCCTTTTGTACCGCAAAAAGCATAGAGGTTAAGGGTCCGTTTAACGCCGCTCGAAGCACGCATAGCAAACGTGGTTTATCACATAATCATTCACCGCAACGGCTGTTGCTGCTGTTGACGTTGTTGTAATTCTTCAAACAGCTGCGATTCCTGCTGCTGAAGTCTTTCAAACAGATCGGGACGCTCCAGACGAATGCGTCCGAGTAGGTTGATCCGCATCGTTTCCGGATACGCCGGATCTTCCATAAACATCAAAAACGCGCCATACCGCAGCCGATCCAGTGACGGCAGCCCCACGCGTTCCTGATCCTGCCGCCCCATTTCTTCCTGATACATTTCAAAGACTTCACGCGCCATATTTTCACGGCCGGCCGCATCATCGTCTTCATATAGGGCGTATCGGAAATATCCTTCCCGCAGCGTTGAAATAATGAACTCCGTTGCATCGTGAATACCGATGCTTTGCAGTTCTTCTCTGAGCCGGTTACGGATAAATGTCATCATTGGCACTTTGTATTCCGTGCGAACATAACCGGTATCGTCGAACTCGTGCTGCGTTTGAAGTTGGCGATAAATCTGCGCTGCCTTACGGGTATGGCCGGACTGATAAAACATCACAAGGGCATTTTCGAGAAAGTTTTTGTGCCCGCCCCGAACCGCCTTGGGGTTGCCCCCCTCAAACTCCTCATATTTTTCGATGATCTCCTGCCAAAACCGATTGCACACATCAAACATTTGCATGTCCGGAAGCAGAAAGACCGCCGTACCCTGTTCCGGTTCCTCGTACAGCACCACACGCCCGCGACGAAACAGCATCTGGAGACTGTGAAAGATAATCCGGTCGGTGTTTTTTTCATCGACACGATACTGCTCCGGACGCCCGGCCACTTCCAGCCCCATCGCACCCCAATACATCGCATGTGTGCCCGGGTGATCCCATCTCAGCGGATAGGTCTTTTCAGGGTCGTCAATATCCACCGGCCCGTACTGTTTGTTCAGCCGAATCATAAAGTCAATATCAAATTTCCACTCGCTCCGCAGCTTGGCGGCACGGGCAAATAGATCAAAGGCCTCCAGGGCCTCCGAGTCCCGCCAGTCATCGATCACCGCAAAGGCCTCTTTCGAAAACCGGGCCGGCATTTGGCGCAGCGATAAATATTGATCCACCAGCTTAGCGCGATCCGCAAACGCCGGATCGGCCTGCTGGAGTGCTTCGATAAACGATGCGACCGTCGGATCGGTCAGTGCCGCCTCCAATGTCTTGGGGGCCGCCGCCAGCCGATCAAAAAACGCATTGTCCGGCTGCTCTCCCAGCAAGGAACGCATGGAAACGGCCAGCTCTTTTTTGTAATAGCGATGCACGTCATCGGAAATGTCGCCGATCTTGTGCTGAAATATCCACGCCAGCGAGCGATAGAGGATAATGCTGTTCGGATTCAGCGGGATCGCCCGGTCGCGCAGCAATTCGTACCCATTGCGCACCCACCGCCAGCGTTCCTCCGGCTGGGTATTGGGAATCGCCACGGAGATATTATACGCCATGTTCCAGGCATGAAAATCCCACACCGCCGCAAATCGCGGCTGAAGCGTCGTGATCCACTCGGCCAGTTGCTTGGCGTCAAAAAACTTGCCCT
The DNA here is from genome assembly GCA_012729675.1 of Phycisphaerae bacterium. GTDB lineage: Bacteria > Planctomycetota > Phycisphaerae > Sedimentisphaerales > Anaerohalosphaeraceae > T3Sed10-213. The sequence goes on from JAAYCR010000025.1 coordinate 111,951, forward strand.
CCTGCTTGAGATTGTCCGCCCGGATCCAGAGAATATTGACCACCAATCCGCGAAACGCCCCCATCGCCACTGTCGCAAACGCCAGCGACGGCGGCGCGTTTTCCAGCGAGGTCGTCGCCACCAGCCCCATCTCCTCGCGAGCGGTGTGAATCCCGTCCATCTGCATCGCCGCGCCAATTAAAGAGGCCGCCCCGACGATCAGGCAAAGTATAACAACAAAGGTATCTTTCATTTCTACTCAATATCCAAATGATTAAACCACCGCTTTGGCAATCTCACGCCGACGGAAGATCCACATCCCCAGCAGCAGTACCACGGCCGCCTTGACAAAAATCGTCACGAGAATCGCAAGTGACAGAAACGGCCATTCAATCAGACGACCGTTAATGATATAGGTCGTCGGGTTATGGTCGCCGTCAAACTGCGGAATCATCCACAACAGCGGCCGCAGCGTCAAATGATACACCAGGCCGATCGTTGTCCCTAGTCCGTCGATCGATTCGGCAATAAAGCCACTGGCGGTCCCGGCAAAAAACGCCACCAGACATACCAGAATGGCCACCGGAAACGACAGCCACGTCGTCAGCGACACCCCCAGCGCCGCCAGAAACGTTAGACGGATATAGATCATCACCAGTGCCCTAAGATAGTTGGTCGAAAAGGTTCCGCTGTGAAACAACACTTCCACGTCGTCCAAAATCACTGTCGTGTTATTCAGCGAGGGGTTGTTAAAAAACGCGACCCCCAGGAACCCATCCTCAGCCACCGCGTCGGCCGGCACTGAAAATTCATGGAACGTGCGTACGGTGGCATCCTGTAAAGCGTCATAAATCGGCGTTTTGACCTGTCCGACCCCTGCGTCCAACTGACGCAGATCGCCGATCTTCCACACCCCATAGACCTGGTCATTAGGCTGCACCCCGGCAGTCTCCAGTTTGTAGCGAACAAAGATGGTCGCATCAGGATCGTCGGGATTTTTAAACCTCACCCCGTCAAAATCCCAGCGTTTGGTCCGACCGGATGGACAGGACTTGACCACCATCCGCTCCTGCGCCAGCAGTTCCCGAAGCACCTGTGCTTGTTCCATATCACGCGGAAGCTGGTCGGCGGCGCGCAGGTCCGTAAAACGCTGCTCGGCCCTTTTTATCAGTTCCGCCTCATCGTAGGTAACTTTCAGACCCGATCGCGCCGTGAAAAACTCCGCTTGGGCACGTTCCCGCTGCGCCGGATCGGCGTCAATCATCCCCGGCATCGTCAGCGTCAGGCCATAAATAATCGCTCCGAAGACCGACAGCAAGGCGATATTCAAGAGCAAAATGCCGAGCAGCTTGCCAGCGACAATCTGGTGACGCCGCACGGGCTTTGTCACTACCAGGTACAGATGCTTGCGTTTCAGGTCGTTGCTGAGCGTAAACGTGGAAATCGCAATCGTCAGGACACACAGCAGCAGGCTCACCAGCCCCAGTCCGTAACTGACAAACGTTTGCAGCTTGCCCAGCAGCGTCCCGTCGCCTTCCATGGTGACGCTCATCAGCGGCAGAAGAACGACCAGCAGCACGACCACCACAACGGCCGCCTTCATTCGGATCGCCTGCGAGAGCGTATTCCGCGCGATGGCCCAGAGACTATGCATGGCGTCCCTCGTTATCATTATCCGACTGCGTCGCCTCGGTGCGGCCGTCGGCCTTGTTTTTGCGTTCCATCAACCCTTCGAGAATGTCCTTCTTGACGGTCTCGACGGGTTTGGGTGCCTCTTGCTGATGTGGCTGGATTTTTTCGGTTTTCGGTTCGGCGGCCGGCCGGGCCGTGGCCAGTTTGTCCAACAGCGTTTTATCCGTCTGCGGACTCGGAGTGGGCACAACGTGTTCGGTCTTTGTCGCGGTTTCGGCCTTTGAGGCCGTCGCGTCCACCCGCGCCGTCACCAACTGATCGAGCAGGCTCTCGGTACGCACAATCGGCCGCGCGGCCAAAAAGCCCGTAATGCCCGTGCCCGCCCCGGCGCCGCTGGTCACTTGTTTTTGCTCCAGCGCCTGATTAACAATATTGATAAAATAGCTTTCCAGTTTATCGACCGGCTTGTGAACGTCGCAGTTATACCCTTCTTCTTTGGCAATCGCATGAATTTTCGCGAGTGCCGCCGCACTGAGCCGACCGGTGCGAATCTCCGTCTGGTCCTGATGCTGAAGCAGCTCCCGCACCGCCCCTTCCACCTGCATTGTGCCGCCATACAGGATCCCGATGCGGTCGCAGATATCCTCCACATCCGCCAGTAAATGGCTGCACAGCAGAATCGTCTTGCCCCGCCGCGCCAGCTCGACAAACAAATCTTTCATCTGCCGCGTGCCCATCGGATCCATCCCCGCCGTCGGCTCGTCCAAAATCAGCAGGTCGGGGTCGTTGATCAGCGCCTGCGCCAGCCCGATGCGCCGTGCCATTCCCTTGGAAAACGTCCCCACCGGCCGGTTGCCCATCCCCGTCAGCCCCACCATCTCCAACAGCGTCTCGATGCGTTCTTTGCGGACTTCGCGGGGCAGGCCGAAAATACGCCCGTAAAAATCCAGCGTCTCCCGCGCCGTCAAATACCGGTACAAATAGGACTCTTCAGGCAGATAACCGACGCGAGACGAGATGTCCGGATCGTCGCACATCCCCCCCAGCACAAACGCATGTCCTTTGGTCGGACGCAGCAGATTGAGAATCATCTTAATCGTGGTCGTCTTGCCCGAACCGTTGGGGCCGAGAAACCCGTATATCTCGTTATAGCCGATCTGAAGATCCAGGCCATCGACCGCCACCACCTTGGCGCGTCCCCACCAGTCGGGAAACACCTTGGTCAAAGCAACCGTTTCTATCGCGTAGGCATTTTCAGCAGACACTGTCTATCACTCCGCTATATTCACACACTCTCATTACCATAACTCAAACACCGCTTCGCGGCCCGCTCGGCACATGCGGATCCAGGTGTTCGCCGTACCGCACCAGCCGGGCGCTGTTAAAGACCACCACCACCGCCCCGCCCAGATGCAGCACCGCGGCGACAATCACCGGCAGCCACCCCACCGCCGCGGCAATAATTCCCAACAGAATAAACATTACCCCGAACCCCAGATTCTGGTTGATGACGGTGCGGGTCTTGCGCGACAAATGTATCAAAAACGGCAGCCGCCGCAGGTCGTCGCTCATCAGCGCAATCGACGCCGAGTTGATCGCCACATCGCTGCCGGCCGCCCCCATCGCGATCCCCAAATCTCCCGCCGCCAGCGCCGGCGCATCATTGATGCCGTCGCCGACCACCGCCACAATATGCCCTTCCTGCCGGATCTGTTCGACCACCGCCAGCTTGTCCTGCGGCAGGCAGTGCGCCTTAAAGTCCGTACAGCCCAGCTCCGCCGAAACGCGGTTGGCCACCTCGCCCCGGTCGCCGGTCAGCATCGTCACCCGACGCACCTGCGAATCGAACAACTCGGCAACCGCCTGCTTGGCTTCCGGCCGCGCCTTGTCCTGTAAGCCGACCCAGCCGACGCACACACCGTCGGCGGCGACATACAGCGTGCTGAACCCCTGTTCTTCGTGCAGCGACGGGTCCGACACCGTCGAAACGTCAATGCCCTTTTCCTTCAAAAAGCTGTCGCGTCCCACCAGCACCGTACGCCCGGAAACCGTCGCCGTCACGCCCTTGCCCGGCGTCTCTTCAAACGCTTCGGCGGGTGAAAAGATCACATTGGCCTCTTTGGCCAAATTCACCACCGCCCGTGCGGCCGGGTGCTTGCTCATCTGCTCGGCCGAGGCCGTCAGCGCCAGCATTTCGGCCGGTTCGACGTCCGCCGCCGGCTCCAGTTTGGTCACATAGAGCTGCCCCGTCGTCAGTGTACCGGTCTTGTCAAACACCACCGCCGTAATTTTGCCCGCGATCTCCAGCAGCGAAACATTCTTGACCAGAATGCCCAGCCGAGCCGCTGCCGACAGCGCCGCCACCATCGCCGTCGGCGTCGCCAGAATCAGCGGACACGGACACGAAATCACCAGCGCCGCAATCGAGCGGGTCATATCTTTGGTAAAGAAATAGATGATCAGGCTGATCATCAGAACCGTCGGAATGTACCACTTGACGTACTGGTCGATCATCCGCATGATCGGCAATTGCGTCTTCTCGGCGGCCATGATCAACTGCTGCACCTTCCCCAGCGTCGTATCCTGTCCGGCCTTGGTCACTTCGATATCCAGCACGCCCGTCAGGTTGGTCGTTCCCGCAAACACCATCATCCCTACGACCTTATCGACCGGCAGCGATTCGCCGGTGATGGTCGCCTCGTTAACCGTACTCAGGCCGCGTGTGATCTGCCCGTCAGCGGGAATATTGTCGCCCGGCCGCACCCGCACCACATCCCCCGCGGCCAGTGTGCTGACCTTGACCTCCACTTCGCTGCCTTCGGCGGTCAGCCGATGCGCCGTCGTCGGCGTCAGCTTGATCAGCGATTCGATCGACGCCCGCGCCCCCAGCGCCGTGCGCGTCTCCAGCAATTCGGCCAACAGCATAATAAACGCCACCGTCCCGGCCTCGACATACTGGCCGATGGCAAACGCGGCAATGACCGCCAGCGCCACCAATTCGTCCATGTGCATATGGCCGTGAAGAACCCCTTCAATGGCATGAAGAACAATCGGCAGACCCAGCAAAATCGCTCCGACCAGCGCCATCATCCCGCTCAAATCATGACTGGACGGCCCATACAACCAGGAAAAGATATCAAGATTCACAAGAATACTGTTGAGAATCAGCACCCCGCCCGCCAGCGTCCCGAACAACGCCAGGCTGACGCGAAACTGCTTGTGTTCCATATCGGCGTGTTCGGCCAGCGTCGCCTCATCAAATTCCGTTGCCTTGATTTGTAAATGATTATGTCCCATACGGCTTTCTCAAAATCGTTTTGTTTCGTCGGTTGTTACTATCGCTTACCGTCCGCTGCCGTCCTGCTGGTCAGGTTGAGGTCGGCGAATCTGCGGATCGCGATTGATCAATACGCGCACCTCGCGGCTTTGTCCGCCCGTGGCGGGCTGAATAAGAATCTTCTCTTCAGCGCCCGCCAGGACTTCCTCAATGGCGTCCTGATAGATCTTCTGCAAGACCAGTTCCGGCCGTTTGCGATATTCCGGCAGCAGGTTTTCCAGGTACTCCGCGTTGGCCTTGGCCTCTTCCACCACACGGGTTCGGTACGCCCTGGCCTCGGCGATCAGCGTCTGCGCCTGGCCGGTCAGTTTGGCGACTTCTTCGGCCTGTTGTTCCTGCGTCAGATTCGCGTCGCGCAGCGTCCGAAGGACTCGTTCCGCCCCCGGGCCGCCGGTTTCCGTCAGCAGACGTTCCTGATAAGACCGGGCTTCAGTTTCCATCTGAGAACGTTCCTGGCGGGCACGATTGGAGGCCTGAAACGCCTCATCGACCTGACGCGGCCAGACGATGCGGTCGGCCCGCACCGCGTCGATCTCAAGACCGCTGCCGATGTCGTCCAACTTGCGCTGCAAAGTGTTTTTGACGTCCACCGCAATGTCGGTTCGGCTTCGCACCGCGTCGTCAATGCTGTACTTGACCAGCGTCGATACGATGGCATTCGACGCCAAACTATTCAGGAGCGGCTCAACTGTCTCGGCCGCCGCATCCAGAAAATCCTCGCCCGGCTGACGCGGCCGTACATAAACGGTCTCAAAAAAATCCACCGGCGAACGGACGTAATACGTCACCACCCAGCGTGAATGAACGATGTTATAGTCCGCGCCGGCCTGACCTGTTTGCTGATCGTTGCGCGTCAGGTTGTAACCGTCCTGCAGCGGATTCAGGGGTCCGGTCACATCCCGTCGCGGCGCCTGCCCCAGCCGTTCCTGTTCGGTTTCAAAGTACCAGAACGAATCAATCGCCAGCGATTGAATGTGCTTTACGGAAATGCGAATCACCTCACTGATCGGTTCGGGAAACGCAAATTTCAGCCCCGGTCGCAGGATGCGGGATTCGCCCTCGCCGCGGAACTTGCCGAATTGCAGCACCAGCGCCTCTTCGTTCTGCTGAACGCGAAACACGCCGCTGAAGAGAAACAGCACCACAAGCAAAACCATGATGATTTTCAAAATCACAAAGCTGTGACGAAGCGCGTTGGTCAGCGATTGACCCGCCGGATCCAGTTCGTCAATCCGGGCAGCCTGGAGTTCATCCGGCGATTGACCGGGAGAATGATGTTCGTGTGTATGTGCCATAGTCGTCCTTCCCGCCGCTTAGTCGTTGGTCGAAGTTTGTTGTGACTGGAACGAGGGCAATTCTTTCAGCAAATGAATCGGCTCGGTTTCCACCCCCAGCACAATCGTACTCCGCTCTTTGAGTATCTTTTTAAGCGCCTCGATGTCCCGCAGGAACATCGCCAACTCCGGATCGGCCTCCAGCATCTGATAATACCGGGCCGCTTCGGCGTCGCCGGTCCCGCGAATGGCTTTGGCCTGCGAGTCCGCCACCGCCAGCAATTCTTTCTGCATCGCATCCGCGTCGCTGCGAATGCCCTCGGCCTCGGAGTTACCCGCTGCCAGAATCGAATCGGTGCGGCGTTTGCGGTCGGCCTTCATCCGTTCGAACACCTTTTCCGTCACCCGTTCCGGAATCATCAACCGCTTGATGCCCACCGTCTGGATTTCCATCCCGTACTGCGTCAGTGCATGCTCGGCGATTTCGTCCCGCATTTGCGCTTCAATCTGCTCAAACCGAATGTGTTCCGGGTCGGTATTGACAAACTCGCTGAAATGGTGCCGCCCGATCACAGAGTTCTGCGTGTTTCGCAGCAGGCTGCGCAGCTTGTCTTCGGCGCTGGTCAGGTCCTGCACCGCCACGAGATAACGCTCCGGGTCGGCGATCCGCCAGATCACATAGCTGTTGACAATGATCGGCTCGTTGCCCGCGGTGTTGGTCTCTTCCAGAACGCCTTCATACAGCCGGCTGCGCGAATCAAACCGATGTACCCGGTCAATCGGCGGAGGAAACTTGACATACAGTCCCGGCTCGATGATACGCCGTATCGGCTGGCCGAAACGCGTCACCGTGACCGTTTCAGTCTCACGCACCTGAAAGACCACCATAAACGACACCAGCGCCAGCACCACCACCACGACACTCAAAAACACCCAAAAATTCTTCATCGTTTCATTACCTCGTTATGAATACTGAATCTCTCTAAGACAATGTTATATCGAACCGTTGTTCACTGCTGGTCCATCTCAAAATCCAACAGCGACTGTGTCAATCGTTCCTGTAAATCCACAATATAAACCTGCATGTCCGCGTCATCGGCCACAACGACATATTTGCGAATAGTGTCCAGCGCCTCTTCCAGGGCCGCCAGCCGCAGCAGCCGCGGATACAACTCCGGCGCGGCGGCATGGGCCTGGTACTGCCCGCTGAAACGCAGCCCCTCCCCTTTGGCGGCGGCCACTTTTGCAAAGGCATCCGACTCGGCCCCGCGCAGCGTCGTAAAGACTTTGCCGCGCGCCTGTCGGAACGCATCGAGCAGTTCGGCACGCAGTGCCTCGGCACGCTCCGTATTCTGCTCCTGACGCGCCTTGCCGAACGCCACCGCCAGATCATACAGGGCTTCGACGCGGTCAATCGAACCGGCCAACTCCGTCAATACCCGATTGCTGTCGGCCTGTGCGTTCAATACCGCCGCCTGCTGCTGCTGCACCGCCGCAACCACATCCTGATACTCCGGCACCACCGCCGGCGGAGGATGAATGCCCTGAAGCCCTAAAAACACAATCTCAACGCCCAGCCCCGCCCGGTCCGCCGCGGCCTGAATACGCCGCTCCAACTCGTGCGCCGCTTCAAGACGGCCCGCCCCGAGTAAGTTCTTGCCGACCGCCCCGGACGCGGCCGATTCATCGTCCATCGCCTCGACGCGGGCGCTGGCCGCAAAACGCACCAGTTCGCGATAACAGATCGCCTCAAGAGTTTTGTCGGGATACTCATGAGTATATAAATACGCACGAAGGTCGCGAATGCGATAATGGATCGGAATGTTGGCCCGTATAATGCTCACCGGCGCCGTCCCGTCTTCCGCCTCCGTCTCGGTATGGGTCGCCATCAGCAAATCGTATTCTTCGATATGATGCTCCTCGCCCCACAACAGAGCTTTTTGTCGGGCCTCCGCCGTATCCTCCATGCGATAGCCGATCTTGAGTTCCTGAATACGATCGACCGGATGGACATACGCAATCTCAAGCGGCCACGGCAGCTTAAATGCCAGCCCCGACGCTATTTCACGGCCTCCCCGCTCGGCGTCCGGCGATCCAAACCGCTCGATAACCGCCGCCTGCCCCGGCCCGACCACCACCACGCTGCTCATCAGGTAAAGCGTCACCGCCGCAAACAAAATCAGCGGCATAATCGCCTTTTCAAGCAGCCGGTAAAACCACGTCTGCGACACCTGAAACCCGAACTGGTAATCCAGCGTGTGCGCAACCGTATGCAAAATCCCGCCCGGCTCGCTGAACATCCCCAGCAGGCGACTGTCAAACGCCGCCCGGCTGTACTGCCCCGCCACACGCGGACGATAAATATCAAAAATTGTATTCAGTACCGTTTCGGCCCCCAGCAGAATCAGCAGGCCCGGTATGATATATTCGACGACGCGAATAAAAATGAAATATTTAAACTGTGACAGGGCAAGCCCGATCGCCAGCAAAAACCCGATCACTGCGCCCGCCAGCAGATAACTCCCGCCCGCCCGCAGCGGCTTCCAGTCCGCCTGACTGCTCATCCCCGATGCGTAGCGGCTGAACAAAAACAGCAGGAACGCCACCACCACCATCAGCACCGCCCCCAGCAACGGATTGGCCGGCGTCCAGTCCACCACCCCAAACACCTTGCTTCTATAAAGGGCCAGGCCCACAAGGATTTGATAAATTGCAATCGCCAGTCCGGCCAGCGGAATGAACCATTTCTCCAGCATCACCAACCGCTTCTGGGCCACCGCCAGCAGCGCCGCCCGATCCCCGCCGGATGTAAAGATCGTCCCCTTTCGATCGGACTTGGCAAGCTGAGCCATATCCAGTTTTTCCTGCTCCGCCATCAGCCGATGCCTGAACTGGATCATCAGCACGAGCCAGAGCATCGCAGAAGACAGCATCAGCCAACTGAGCAGATAGACTCCCAGAAACTGCTGAAATGCCCCGAAAAGGAGCGTACTGATAAAAAAGACAAAACTGACGACTAACGCGATAAGTGAAACCGTTCCGGCCTTCCTCAGCGATTCTGTCATAGCGTATTCCCGAAAATTACAGTGAACTTTTACGGCTTTGTGTACCTATTATAAGAAAAGAAAAAACTATACATATTATCAACCAAATTGCAAGCGGCGGCTTTACAAAAATGCCGATTTGTGATAGATAATAGTCAACTTGCGTTCATTGGTACAGAACTTTTAAGGAAATAACGTGCTAAATCGACTGCTTATCATTGCCAAAAATACGTTCATTGAAACGCTTCGGCAACCCATTTACGGTATCATCATCATTTTCGCGCTCATGCTGATGGTCTTGGCCCCGACCGTCAGCATGTACACCCTCGATGAAGACATCAAACTCCTGCGCGAATTAGGACTTTCTACGCTCTTTCTGGCGGGTTTGTTCATCGCCGTTTTTTCCGCCACCGGAGCCATCACTGAAGAAATCGAGACCGGAACCATCACCACCGTCCTGTCCAAACCCATCAGCCGCCCGGTCTTTGTCGTCGGCAAATTCCTCGGCCTCTCCGGAGCCGTCGCCCTGGCCCACCTGATCTGCACCATCGCCTATCTGATGGCCATCCGACACGGCGTCCTCGAACGAGCGACCGACGAAGTGGATTGGACCGTCATCATCGCCGGCGGCGGAGCCATCCTCCTGACATTCATCCTAACTGCCTTTTTAAACTATACTTACGACTGGAATTTCCCGGCCACCGCAATCACAATCGCCGCAATAACGCTGAGCACAGGCATCCTTTTTCTCGCTATTGTTGATGACGAATGGCATATAAATCCCGCCGGCAGTCAGTTCACCGCCTTTGACATTTACGCCTCCATCCTGCTCTGGCTGGCACTGATAACGCTGGTGGCGCTGGCGGTACTCTTCTCCACCCGGTTCAACGTCGTAGTCACCCTGACCTGCTGCGTGGGCGTGTTTCTGCTGGGGCTGATCAGCGACTGGGTCTTTGGCCGGTTCGCCGCCCGAAACCTCTCCGACCCCGCCTACGAACTCACCGACCAAATCGGCATTATCTTGGCCAGAATCGGGACAGTTGTCGTCCCCAATCTCCAAATCTACTGGGTCAGCGACGCCATCTATGAAACCGGCGTCGTCCCCGCCCCCTACCTCCTCGTCGCGCTCGGCTACACGGTCCTCTACACCGCCGGCATCCTCGCCATCGCCATCGCCTGCTTCCAAAAACGCCAAATCGGATAAACAGTACCGTCAGTCAAAAACAGACAAGTCCCATCGCTGCCGGTATTGGATCACCATTTTGCCGTCATCTTTAAACTCCACCGGCAACCAGATGTACCGTCCGTCAATCGGATTGTTGGGCCGCCAGGCATCGAACATCCCAATAAAGGCGTCTTTTTTGCCTTCGACCGGCAAAAGAAAGGTACTTTGCCCCCCGAAAGTCAGCTCCGCCCCCATCTCCGTATCGGGGTTATACCCAACGCAAGGGCTGCCCTTTGTCTCATACGGCCCGAAAATGTTATCCGCCACCGCATATTCAGCCGCATTGGGAGCCCAGCCGGTACAACCCGAACTGAGAAGATAATATTTGCCGTTGCGTTTCAGTACCGCCGGAGCCTCACGAGACCGACGCACCAAAACACGACTGAATGTGCCGGTAAAATCCAGATAATCATCCGTCAGTAGCGACACATGCAGGGTGACGTTTTCTTCCGCCGCAGCAATATGATACGCCTTGCCGTCATCATCGACAAAAACCGTCATATCGCGAGCCATCTGGCCGCGCTCAATATCGCGCTGGAAATAGTTCTCACGCGACGGCCGCAAATCCCGCTCCGTCACATTGATCGGATGTTTGCCGGCATTCGGTCGAAACGAACGCAGATAGGTATAAGGACCCGTAACGGTATCGCTGACCGCCACAGCCGTGCGGGCGGCCGTATAATCCTGCCCCCGCAGCTCAAGGTGAAACCACATCACAAACTTTTCGGTCTTGGCGTTGTAAACCACCTTGGGACGCTCAATGATGCTCCCGCTCACGATCTCACTGTTGGGATCGTTGCTTACGGTAAGGGCGACCCCGGCGTCCTTCCAGTTATACAGGTCCGTGGACGAATAACAATGGACGCCGACCTGGGCGGTGTTCCCGCGACGCCCTCCGATCTTATGCTCGCCAAACCAGTAATAAACGCCGTCATGAAACAACACCCCCCCGCCGTGTGCGTTGATGTGAACGCCGTTGTTATCCGGCCACTCCTGGGTTGGTTCAAACGCAGTCAGCTTGTCCGCCGCCCCGGCGGCATTCACGGCCATCAATATAATCCCCAACAGGCACAATCGTTTTGTCATTGTATTCACCTTATTTTGGCAGTTAAAACGCTTTTTTGTTCCCTTTACTGTATCTCTTGAACAGCGATAATTATCCACTATTTCAACCCCCGTCGCCACTTAAATATTCACCTCTGACAAATTTTACATACTTGTTACATACATTTCCAGACTTCGACGGTATAATATCGTGCGGCAGCGTTTTAGAGAACAGGTGTCACGGGCATCTTGCCCGTGCAAAAATGCAAGGTATCACGGGCATCTTGCCCATGCTAACAATGCACAGGGAGACAATAAGATGAAGCCAAAAATTTGTATCTTGACGATAGTGTTGTCGTGGATAGTGTTATCCAGCGGAATGCTGCCAGGGATGACGGAGACTGAAACCGACCAAGAAATAACGTTTCGGTATTTAACGCGCGATCAGGATCGTGCCCGCCAGGTGGGGGCGGCTCTTGATTTTAATAATTGGCCGCAAACAGACGAGCTTCGCGTCGCGCCGTCACTCGACCGAGCAATGTTGAAAAAGTCAACTATTATTACACGAGAATCTAAATATTATCGTCTGGACGGCTTTGCTCAGGAACCGACAGGGCACTGCAATTGGGACCTTGGGAGCTCCGAAGGCAAAGGCAGCATCGATTTCAGAATATATGTCCTGCCGAACTCCAGGGCAGCTCATGAGTATTTGTTGGGCATTATGGTTTCTAATACGATGCCAACGGAGGGTGTAATAGGCACCTATCGCATGGCGGAACGACCTGCGGGCTTGGGGCATATTAGCTTTGTTAACAAATTTCCTACTAGTACAAGAATTGCCTATGTGAGAGATAATATAGCAATATATGTGACCGCAATCGGCGAATTGGCCGATGAGGCGGTGCCGCTCGTTCAGGCGTTGGATAAAGCGATCAAAGAACAGCCGGCACTGACGCGCGAACAATTTCTGGCGCGTCGGCCTGTGGTCTCAATCACGCCCGAGGTGCATCGGCAGGCAATAAGCAACATCAGGGAACAGCGATCCATCGCTTACGATGTGTCCGTTCCCGAAGGGCGGACGGTTGCCAGGGTTTTTGCGTATATCAATGAAAACAGTGCCGGATTATCGGACGGCCGCCGAATAGATGTTATGGAATACAATAAGGGTTCGGCCGCCGTATCGCTTTATGCCATCACCGAAGAACTGCTGGTCGGCAAAGCGGAACAACAAATCGACCTGGACGCCGGTCAGGTTAAGCCGGACGATCCAAACGATATCACCAACGTCCTGCGTGGAGAGTGCAATGATCTTTCCAGCGTTCTCCCTGATGCATTTGCCGCCTACCGGCAGCAAACGACGGGGAACTATACGCTTCAGGACTGCAATGCACTTTTCGTGCTGGTCGAGAAGGCGAAAGTCATGCGGGACGAACCCCTGGACGATGCGACGGCAAAAGAGGCCCGCAACCGGGCATATTGTGCGGCGTGGCGGATAGCCCTGCATACGCGGCAGCATTCCAACGATCCGGCCGTACAAAAACGGATTTTAGACGAATGGAACAAGGCCTTGAGACAAGATGACATGGCCGTACCGTATCAGATATATGCTATGGCGGACAGGAGTCTTTTAACCGACGACTTCTGGGACCTATTGAAGCGGACAACTCGGAATAAAACAATTTCATCAATCGCTTGTATGGTGTATGGTATTGGTACTTTGGCCGACATAGAACCACTGGAACAAAAAAGGCGATCAGGAATTGATGTCGAATCGCAACAAGCGATCCTAAATGCTATTAGTTGGCTGAAATACAGGCTCAGTGACCGGCCACGTGACGACAATACGCGTAGTGGGATGCCGGCCGCGCGTCCCCCGTTTAGGGATATGAAAGAAGAACCCATAAATCAGGTAGAGAAACCGACAGATCAGGAGCATTTGCCGCAGGTGATTGCACTACCGCGCGGCTCCGACAGGTGACCTCTGCGAAAGTGGCAATAGTCCAATGTTTTTCTCCTCTGCCTCTGTGAAATTTGTGTAATCTGTGGTTCGCCTTGGACTTTTGATCTATGGCTTTTTTTCTTTTACCCTTTAGATGATGCAATCGTCAAAATCGAGACTGATGCTGAATAGGACAGAATTATATGGATTGCACGTCGGAAGATGACAAACTTAACACAATAGGAGCATTAAAGGCGTGGGAAAGCGTGCTGCATCTTGATCCGGATAATACTCATTCGAGAGACCGTCTTGCAAGGCATCGAATACTTTATGATGTCAGATCGTTTTAACCATGCCATCGACTGGCTGTATTACTATTATTCTATCCTGTTTTCCGGCCAAACAGAACCATGGAACCATTATTAGGCGAAATTTTCCATATCCCCAAACATATCCTTGATGAATGTATTATTCTGTTGCTTGCTTTCCGGCAAACCGATGAGAACATTGGTGCAGTCGAATTTGAATTCAAGGTTGGGCAGGTGTTCGACGCCGCGGTTTTAGGCGGCCTCATCGACGATCAGGGACAGAAAACAGCGGCAGACCATTTGCTCAATTTGTTACTTCAATTTTGCCGAGTTCTTCTGTCAACCGTTTGCCGAATTCGGGGGCGTCTTTGTCGCGGGTTTCTCCTTTATATTCCACGACGATATTTTTCACCGCGACCGGTTCCATGGCTGCACCTTCTTCAAACCAGTCCGGCCAGCGTCTGATCCTGGTATAGTCTTCGATGATTTTATCACGCCACTGCTGAGCATGCTCCGTTGTCGGCAGAATCGTACAATAGAACTTAAAGCTTTGATCATCACTGCCTATGCCGCCCCTGTTCGGCGATGCAGTTTCTCCATACCTGAGATTGATAACCACCCTGTCCACAAAATATTCATTTTCCCAATACTTCGGCCAATCACTGATCATGGTATTAGCCTGTGTGAACGGTGGTTCGTAACTAAATTCGGCGGCAACTTTCTCGAACGCTGTATTAATCGTATCCAAGAGCGGCTGGCTTTTCTGGATATTGAAGTCTCTTCGCTGCTGCATGGAAAATGTGACTGAATTGCCTTCCTTCGGTATCCAGAAACTGATATGTCCCTGGCAAAAGATATGTGCATCCTTGTTGATTGCAATCCGGGGTGCCATATATCGGCCGGATAAATTTGCTGGTTCTTGCCATGCCCTGAACTCCAATGAGGTAAAATGGTCATAATAGAACTGACAGATCTCCTCAGCCGAAATATGGCGGCCCTCTTTGCTGTGGAACACCTTTGTGACGACGCCTACGTCAATACCCTTGCCAATGGCATATTTCACCTGATCGGCGTTTCCCTGCTGCTGCATTCCTTCCATGACGGGAATCGAATATATGAAACGTGACAAATTCGCTTCTATTTGCTCCTGCCCGAAACAAAGACCGGTATGAACCAGAATGAAAATGGCTGTTAGAACGCTGGTTTTCATAATATCTCTCGCCTCTTAATAGCACTATATGATCCGGTAATCAACAAACAGGAGCATCTGCCTGTTTTCACAGAGATTGCAAGAATAAATCAAATCGGTTTTCCGCATTCCTGGCAGAATTTGGAATCCTCTTCGTTCAGTTTTCCGCACTCGCGGCACTTGATCATGATGACTTTCTCCGGCCGTGAACCGCCGCCGAGATTTTTGAGGTCGATATCCGCCTCGTCCAGAGCGTCCTTGACCATCCCGCCGCCCATGCGCGTCCACGGTTCCAGGTCCCGACGTGCCTTTTCCGGGTCCAGCACCAACCCCGATCCGGCGACACCTTTGGCGGCGATCCCGCGCATCGCACCACCAATCGCAATTAATGCAAATCCAATAAATGCAACCAGCATAACCCCCGGCCCCGGAGAGTCACTTCCACGGTGCATCCTCATCATTATTATCGGTATAGCAATAAACGGTACTGCAAATAGACATCCCCCGATAACCTGAATCACAAGCCCCGCATAAAACAGCCCCTTGCGTTCCGGTGAAATCTGTTTGCCCATAATAAAACTCTCCTTTTCGTGCCTGTTTTTTTCTATTCTAATCCATGGAGGCCGTTAAATCAATAAACGAAGAATTCATCCCGCTGTGACATTTCCCATTTACACGGCCAAAAAACATAATTTCTCCTAACGATATCGACAATTTTACAAAACTCACCCCGGCAAGGTCAAGAAAAATCCATTCCATGCCCGCCTTTCCTCAAAATCCCGTAAATGTACGGCTTTTCAAACATCCGAACACTTACAGTTATCACTTTTTGACAGACCCTGATTGCTCTGGCGTTCTCAAACCCAGGAAAATTTCTTGTCTGTTATATTATTATGTCCTGTTTCGCTTTTCATTAAGCTTTACTTCATTGGTAACGCGATCCAGTCATAAGTTGTAACTGTTTTACCATCCGAAAATATAATGCCGGTTTCACATATTGGCATACCATATTGGTTGCCTGTAGATTTTGTTCCGATGGCTTTGACGTTAAGGTCCTTCAAATCTACAACTTCATCTTGTTCTGAAATGCCGTTTGAGTTCCGATCGAACCATACCCGGATGCCATTGAGTTCCGTTTCTGTGAGCAGGCCATCGCGGTTATCATCCAGAGCGTTCAAAGCTTTGTATCCATCTTCGTAAAAAATCCACCATGAAACAGAACCGAACAATTGTCTGCCGGATGTGATTTGGGATTTATTTTCCGGGTCCCAGACAAGTATGCCTGTTTCCGGTTTTACCCATGACCATGTTTCCTTTATGCCGTCACCATCAAGATCGAATTGAACGTTTTGCTCTGAAGCAATAAGTTCGTTGAGTGTTTGATTTTGTGTTAAGGAAAATATAACTGGAGTTATAGGTCCCTGGGCAAGATTGTCAAGTTTTTTCAGACCGGCTTTTACTTCTTTCAAATTCTTTTGAACCTGCTGATTATTCGTATCTGCCTCAGAAAGCCTGATATAAGCATTTCCAGCTTCAAAACTTATGAGGCTCCTTAGACCTGCCGCTGGTTTGAACCGCCGCCCACTGTCTTCTTTTATCGAATAACTGAATGCTTTATAGTAATATTGTTTCGCCTGTTCGAGCATAACTTTTCTGAATTGTTCCGGTACTACTTCTGATTTTATTTCGTCGAGATGTTTTGTATACTGTTCAATAAGGCAGGCAAGTCCGTGATAGTACAATCCATTTTCAGAATCCATTTCAATCACTTTATTAAAATATTTCATTGCTTTATTTGCATGATCATAAAGCTCGTCATTTTCAAGTTTCTCTGGAGACCATTTCTGCTGTTCGAGTTCCATTCTCTTGTTTTGTACTGCGTTATTAAATTCAGTACGTTTATCACTTGGAATGTCTCCATCTGATGCATACCCGTATTCTTTCATGACAATTTCTCTTGCATGATTGTACAAATTTTGTGATATCGCGGACTGCTGTAACCAGTCTTGAGGAATTCTTGGCAATGCTTCACTTTCGTAAGCTCCAATCAATCCTGATTTGTTCACGAATGCAAGGTAATGAATACGGCCTAAGGTGTAATATGCATTCGTATCCTGCGGATTTTCATTAATATATGCAGTAGTGTTTTTGATTAACCTGTCCACAGGTGCAACAGTCGGCAGTATGAACATACCAAAAGAAATGGTAGAGAGTAGAAACGTTAAGAGCATCATTGATAATAATTTATTTCTTGTCATGATACAAAACCTCCAACTTACTCGAAATTGATATATCCATATTTCTCATTTAAACGCCCAAATAACATGATTTTCTCCTAACGACATCAACAATTTTATACAATGTGCTACCGCAGAGTCAAGAAAAATCCATTCCATGCCCGGCTTTCCTCAAAATCCCGTAAATGTACGGCTTTTCAATCATCCGAACACTTACAGATATCCACTTGTTGACAGACCCTGATTGCCCTGGCGTTCTGAAAAAACCAGGATGGGCAAACGCCGCATCACCACGAAAATAACGCCTGATGTCTTTTCTCTATCGTTCAATGATGTTTCATCTGTCTAAAAACAATGTGTGCCCATTGATGTTCATCCGTGGCCAAAAAAGAGTTTGACAATCACCAAACTTCCCGCTATAATACCCCCTACTGGCCCGGCCATACCGGCCGTGAAACGAAGGAGCAAAAATTGAATAAAAGATTTCGAAATTCTGTCTTCTGTGTTCTGACTTCTGTCTCCTGCCCCAACCCCAACTCAAAACTAAGAACTACAAACTATGAACTAAGAACCAAGAACTACGAACTAAGAACTACGAACTATGAACTACGAACTAAGAACTATGAACTATCTCTACCCTCAGTATCCTCTGTGTCCTCGGTGGTAAAAATGAGTAAAATTCGATCTCCTGACTCCTGTCTCCTGACTTCTGACTCCTTATAAATGAACAAACAAAGCCAATCTCCTCTTTTGAAAAAACCATAAGATCATATTCCACAACTGTTTACTGATAACTGACAACTATTGACTGTAAAAAAACAAACCCAATTCAAAGCCAGTTTCCCCGCTTATAAGCAGAAAAGGCGACGAGATTTATTCTTAATTCCGCAGGGCTTTGATCGGAGCCGGCATTCGGCCTTTTCGGGCGATGAAGGCGGGGGCGGCTTTTTTGGCCACGGACATAACGGGGGCGCAGCCGAGCAGACCGCCGAAGTGGACGATCTGGCCGGCCTTTTTGCCGGGGACGGGGATGACGCGGACGCTGGTGGTTTTGTTGTTGGCGATGCCGATGGACAACTCATCGGCGATGATCGCGCTGAGCACGTCGGCCGGCGTCGAGCCGGGCACGGCGAACATATCCATCCCGACCGAGCAGACGCTGGTCAGGGCTTCGAGTTTTTCCAGCGTCAACGCCCCTTCCTTGACGGCGCGGATCATCCCGGCGTCTTCGCTGACGGGAATAAACGTACCGCTAAGCCCCCCTACCCGGCCGGACGCCATCGCGCCGCCTTTTTTAACCGCGTCGATGAGCAATGCCAGCGCCGCCGTTGTGCCGGGTCGCCCCATACGCGAAATGCCCATCGCCTCGATGATCTCGGCGACCGAGTCGCCCGCCGCCGGCGTGGCGGCCAGCGAGATATCGACAATACCGAATTCCACGCCAAGCAAGCCGGCCACCTCCCGGCCGATCAACTCGCCGGCGCGGGTGATCTTAAAGACCGTCCGTTTGATGACCTCGCTAAGCTCCGTCAGGTCGCAGTCGGGGTGTTGCTCGACGACGGTCTTGACCACGCCGGGGCCGGAAATGCCGATATTGAGCGAATAATCCGGTTCGCCGACGCCGTGATGCGCTCCGGCCATGAAGGGGTTGTCCTCCGGCACATTGGCAAAGACGGCCACTTTGGCGCAGCCGATGCCGGTCTTGCTGCGCACGGCCAGGTCTTTGAGGATATGGCCGAACCGCTCGACCGCCGTCATATTCAGCCCGGCCAGCGTCGTTCCCATATTGAAGAACCCGCACACCCGCTTGGTCTGCGACATCGCCTGCGGCAGCGCGTTCATCAGATTTTCGTCAGAACCGGTCAGCCCCTTCTGGACATGCCCGCCAAAGCCGCCGATGAAATCCATATCGGCCAGCGCCGCGGCCCGGTCGAGGGTCTTGGCGACACGCACGGCGCAGGCGACCGTGCGGGGCAGCGGTTCCAGCAGCAGCGACACGGGCGTCACCGCAATCCGGCGGTTGATGACCGGCACGCCGTATTTTTGCTCCATCGCATCGGCGGCGGCGTTGAGCTTTTTACCCATCGCAACGATCCGCTGCTCGATCCGCCCGCAAAAATGGTCGGTATCCCGATCCATACAGTCTTTCAGATTGATGCCCAGCGTCACTGTGCGGATATCAAAGTGCTGCCGCAGGGTCATGTTGACGGTTTCAAAAATTTCCTCGACGGTTATGCTCATTGTATTGCTCCGGGTTCGGATCGCTTTCTGTTGTCGTTTGAGGGGTATTGTACCTTGTGCCGCGGCGAAAGAAAAGCCGCAAGGGGCGATTATTTTTCGGCGGCGATGCGGCGGTAATGCTCAACGTATTGGTCGGCGACGGCGGCCCAACTGAACTGTCGGGCCTTGTCCGCGGCGGCTCGGTTCATTGCGGCATAACGGTCGGGCTGAGCGAGGAGTTCGGCGATCGCGGCGGCCAGTTCATTTGGGGAGGGTTGAGGCACGACGATGCCGTTATGGTCGATCAGTTCGGCGACGCCTTCGCAGGGGGCGGTGATGACGGGCAGGCCGGAGGCCATCGCTTCGAGCATGGCGTTGCTCATGCCTTCGTGCTGACTGGTCATCAGGAAGAGGTGATTGGCCCGGTACACCGCGGGCAGTTGGTCAAAGTCTAGCAAGCCGTGAAAATGGACGCGATCGGCAATGCCGAGCGATTGAGCCAGCGTTCTGAGAGGGGCTTCGAGATTGCCGTCGCCGACGATGTTCAGTTCGGCATCCACTTGGTTTTTGAGGAGTCTGTCGAGCGTTTCAATCTGCAGGTCGATGCGTTTTCGCGAGATGAGGCGGCAGACGGTCAGGAGTTTGATGCGGCCGGAAAGCGTACGGGACGCCGGGGGCGAAAACAGGTCGGTATCGACGCCGTTGGGAATGACGGCGTAGTCCAGCGACGGTTCGAAGCGGCGGGCCAGCTCGGCCAGACCCCGGCTGTTGGCGATGACGGCGGAGGCGTTTTTCCAGATGCGGCGAAACAGCCCGGACAGTAAGACATAATCCAACTTAAGGCGAACGTTGAAGCCGGGGACATCGCTGCCGCGGAGGGAGACGATGTAGGGAATTCGGCCGGCGGTTTTGAGACAGGGATACGCCGAAGGGAAGGCGAAAAAGGCGTGCACCAGGTCGTAGCTGTTTTCGTGCAGAAGTTTTTTATAGTACTGGTTAGCCTTAAATAGCCATTCGACCACTTCGCTTTTGCGCCAGTAGT
Source organism: Phycisphaerae bacterium (assembly GCA_012729675.1). Classification (GTDB taxonomy): domain Bacteria; phylum Planctomycetota; class Phycisphaerae; order Sedimentisphaerales; family Anaerohalosphaeraceae; genus T3Sed10-213. The sequence goes on from JAAYCR010000025.1 coordinate 132,421, forward strand.
GCCGGTTTTTTTTATGCAGGCCAAGACGGTACAGGCGGACGTTTTCTGTAAGGGTTTCCATGCGAAACTGCGGCGTTTCGGCGGCGGTCAACACATCCACCCAAAGATCGTTGCGCCGGGCGTATTCCTTCAGTAAATGCTGATGTGCCTGGGCCGCCCCGCCGCCTAGGGGCGGATATTCGTAATTAAGCATTAAAATCTTCATTCGAAAGACGACTCAGGCTGTTTTTCTGCAATTACAAAAAAATTGGTTTGCATCCGATAGGGAAGACGGCGAAAATCGATCCATCGAAATAATGATTGCGGGAGACCGACGTTGCTCAGTTTTGTCAGCGTATAGGCGTTCATGGTGTTCATTTTTATAAATTTCGATGAAAAACCATGCCTCTGCAAGCGGCGGTGCAATTGTCCATAATAATGCAGCGAGGGGTGATAGATTCGCCAGTAAAAAGAACGCGATTTTAACGTCTCAAAAATGACATTGGTCAGTTTATTGGGCGTCTGAAACAGATAGTGTCCACCAGGTTTAAGGATGCGACGGACTTCCCGGAAATGACAGTCCACATCATGGAGATGTTCGATCACATCAAAACTGAGCACAAGATCGAAGATATCACTCGAGCAAGGTATCTTTTCAGCGCTGAAGACACGAAAATCGAGTCCGGGAAATTTTTCGCGTGCATGGTCGATTGCGGTTTGAGAAATATCACTTCCGATAATCGTAAGGCCTTTCTGGTAAAGCGCCAAAACGAGCAATCCCACGCCGCAGCCGAGTTCAAGACTATTTTTATCCGGTGTCAAGAGCCCGGTTTGTTCGAGAAACAACAGATTCAAATCGAGATTGCCGGCTTGTTCGATGCCGGCGGCAATCGCGTTTTGCCAGCGTTTTTCGTACCGTAATTGTGTTTGATTCTCGACAGGTTCCATTGCCAAACGCCTTTGCGTTAATCTTTCTGTTCAAACAGCATATGGTTTTCGAATTGTCCGGCGAAACGGTAACGACTCATCACAAAGTCACGGAACGGTTTCATGGCCTCAAATCGCAGTGCCTCCTCTTGGCCGAATCGCTGACGAAGCATATCGGCATAGGCATTTTCAAATGCCTCGATTTCGGTGGGGTCGTTTTTGAGCAGACGGGGTTGAGCGTTGCCGAACATATTCGGAGGAACGATGGGCCACAGCTCAAACGGCGGCCGGCCGTCAAAGGGAAAGTGCTGCTTTCTGCTGTCCACTAAGAATTTGGGGGGATTGTTTTCAAAGCGGCCAATGAGCGTATTGATCTGGCGTTTTAACACGGCCGGCGGGCTGACGTGCATATCAGCCTCAAAAGCCCGCGGCACGGGAGCCATCCGCTCGGCACGGACATAAATCCCGGGAAACCACCCCCAGACGTAGAGCGTCTCGTCGGGCGTGCTGTTGGAGCGAACGTGGTCGCCGACGGCCTGCCACGGGGCCGTCGTCTGCGCGCGGACGACGGCAAGACTCTGGGCAAAGCCGCGTCGTCGTTCGGGTTGGCCGGTCTGGACATTTTTGTATTCGGCACCAGTGTCAGGGCTTTTTGAAAAACCAGCAAAGACCGGGAAGATCAGAATGAACAGTACAAGCAGGGATGTCCCTGCGGCGGCAAGAGAAAAAAGCTTATTTGAACTTCGGGTCAGCCATACATTCCAATACCACACAGCGCTGGCAATGAGCATTGCGCCTGAGGCGCACGGAGGCAGATAGTACTGCTCATACGAATGCGGACTGATCCAGACGAGGGTCATATCAATCAGCCACCAGACGGCCAGGAAGGCCGCGACGGCGTGAAGGGGATTGTCTGCCTTTTTCTTTTTCATCAGACGCCATAGCCAGATCCCGGCAATTAATAATGTCGTCGCCAGAGCGGGATAGACCGCTGCACCGATGGCATTGTAATATCGGAAGACCTGCGGGGCCTGCTGGGCGAGCGGTCTGGCTTTTCGGCTGTAGCCGACGTAGCCGCCTTCGGCCATCAGGCCGGAATAGTCGATGACGCGGACGATCTGGGCTTTGAGAAACGTGACGCTTTGCAGGGGAGCGCGTCCAAAGGGGATCGATTTGAGGTAGGCCGGCAGATCGGTTTTAACGTTGCTGCCTTCCGTCAGGGCGATCAGTCCTATGGAGAAGAGGAGAATAACGGCCAGCGTGATTGTGCCGTAAAGATACACGTTGCGGTTCACGGTGCGAAGGGCCGTGCCGAGGCGTTTCCAGGGGATATGATGACAGGCGGCAAACGCGGCAAAGGCCAGCGCCGAAAACAGCAGGATGCCTTCCAGCAGGACGACGGGGAAGGTCTTCCAGAAGGCGGACAGGTTGTTTTGCCAGATGTAAAGGCTTGCCGGAAAGAGCAGACCGACCACGGCCCCGAGCACCCACAGCGCGACGGTCAGAAAAATCGCCTTCCAGCGGCGATGCAGGGCGATGAGTTTGACGGCCAGGTACAGGCCGACGGCGACCACGATGGCGATGCCGGTGGGTTTGAAGTAAAACGGGCAGATGGACGCCGCCCCGGCGATAATGGCCCAGTGTTTTTTGCCGCCGGTTTCGTGCAGGGCAAACGCACAGGCGGCAACGATGGCAAAGGGAATCATGAATTGCTCTTTGACGTTGCCGAATTTGGCGATGATGGGCGCCGAAAGCATAATGGCGGCCAGCGCCGTCGAGACGACCGCGGCGATATTGCCGAACAGCCGACGCACCGTGTAAAAAAGCATCGCCAGTCCGCCGAGCTGAAGCAGCATCTGGATGATATTCGGGCCGGCGTCGCTGAAGCCGAAGAGTCTGACGCCGAAGATGTTGCACAGGAGCGTACCCGGCTGGGCGGAAGAGATTTCATCGACCCACAGACGCGCCCCGGTCAGGAGACGCTGCGCCGAGTAGGCATACGCGCCGCCGTCGAAAGGGTCGGGGCTGTTCAATTCGATGTATTTGCCCATCGCAAACGGAATACCGCCGATCAACAGCGTTGCCGTCAGAGCGACAAAAAGACCGACCGGCGGGCTTGCGTTGCGCAGCGTTGCAGTAACCTGGGGGGCGGCCGATTTTGGATGTATCCTGCGACGTGCCATACTATCTTTCAGACGTTGGGGGTTTCGGCGGGTTCAAGGATTTTTTCAATGACATAAGTCGGGCGATCCTGTGATTCGTGATAAGTGCGGACGAGAATCTCCGCCAGCAGCCCCATCAGAATCAACTGAATCGCGGCCATCATCAGCATCATCGAGATAATCAACAGCGGGTTTCGGTTCATCGAATAATTCTGAATCAGCTTCATCAAAATCACCGTCAGCCCCGAACTCACCGAACCGAATAAGCAAATACCCCCCAATCCTCCGAAGATATAGATAGGCTTGGTCGAGTAAGACGCAAGGAACTTTATCGTCATCAGGTCAAGCAAAACCTTAAATGTACGGCTCAGGCCGTATTTGGTCTTACCGGCAGTCCGGGGCCGATGATTGACGACCATCTCGGCGACCTTTTCGCCGCCCCAGCGTGCCAGCGCTGGGATAAACCGGTGCATCTCGCCGTAAAGACGGATGGGCTTGAGCGATTCGGCACGGTAGGCCTTAAGCGTACAACCGTAGTCGTGCAGACGCACGCCGGTGATGCGTCCGATCAGCCAGTTGGCGATACGCGACGGCAGCGTGCGGGTCACGGGATTGTCTTTGCGTTCCTTGCGCCAGCCGCTGACAATATCATAACCTTCATTCAGTTTGTCAACCAGAGGCGGAATATCGGCCGGGTCGTTCTGGCCGTCGGCGTCCAGCGGGACGATGATCTTGCCGCGGGCGTAGCGAAAACCGGCGCTCAGGGCGGCCGTCTGGCCGAAGTTGCGCCGAAAACGAATCAGCCGCACGCGCGAACAGGCTTTCTGAATTCCGACCAGAACCTCAAAACTCGCATCTGCACTGCCGTCATCAATATAGAGTATTTCATAGTCCATCCCCTCAAGTGCCTGCACGATTTCACGCTGAAGATCCGCCAGGCTCTCGGCTTCGTTGAACACCGGGATCACCAGCGACAACTCCGGCTTATCTGTATTCGTCATAGCTCGGCTCCGAATCCTAAGTTCATCAATATCAAAATTCTACACCCTAAAAGGCTTTCTGTAAAGCCGTATCCGGAATCCGTCGAAATAGATGTTGGAATCCAGCCGCTTTTTGATAAACTAATCTCTGTTTATCGGCGTACAGAAAATGTCGAAGTACAAATTTTTTTTAAATTTCAGGAGTTTATTATGAAAACAGGTTATTGGCACTGTTGTGGGCTATTTATAGGGTTTATGTTCATCGCCGGATGCTTACCCCAGCACTCTGTCGCTTCTGACCCTAAACCCGCCCCTGTTGTATCAACCGAGAACGTTGTTGCCCCTGCTGTCTTTCAAGTGCCGGAACGATCTGTTCGGCCGCAGAGCCGTCCAGTTGAATCCAGTGCTGAGGAACCGACAATTGTCTTCGAAAAGTCTGTCCACGACTTCGGCAGTGTTGGTCCCGGTTCGTTGAATTCGGTTGATTTTGCTTTTACCAATACAGGAAACGCGGTTTTGAAGATCGAAGATTTTCACACTACTTGCGGCTGTACAGTTCCGGAGCTGGACAAACGGGAATATGCCCCCGGAGAATCGGGGAAGATTAGCGTACGCTACAGCGCTCCGGCCAGTACCGTGACGGATGAAAAACAGATTTATGTCTATACAAATGACCCCAAAACACCTCAATACGAACTGACCATCAAGGCCAAAGTGGAGGTCAATGTAACCGTCAGCCCGGTTGATGTATCTCTAATGCTTGATCAGGACAACGCCGGGATGCCTCCGGTGACTATTAAGAGTACCGATGGCAGGGAATTCGCCGTCACCAGCATTAAACCGACAAACAACGTGATGACGATTCCCTTCGATTCGAATAAGAGGGGAACCGAGATCACACTACAGCCAAAAGTCGATCTTGAAAAACTCAATATGACTCCCACCGGCATTATCGAAATACGCACTAATCATCCGAATTCGGGTATCTTGTACGTTCGCTATGTCGCAAAACCATTTTTTGAGGTCTCCCATCCTCGACTTATTCTTCAGAATGTGTCACCGGGCGAAGAGGTCATCCGGGACATCTGGATTCGGAGTAATTATGACAAAAAAGTCAGTATTGAGTCATTTTCATCCACAAATAAAATGATGACAATCATTGGCCAAGAGGAAGACGGAAATCATTTGAAAATTCAAGTGAAAATTACTGTTCCTACAAATGCTCCGGCGGCAGGTAGCCGAAATATAGCTGACGAATTGATAATCAACCAGACCAATGGTCAACGGATTTCGATTCGGTGTACCGGATGGTTCCAGATTCACTGACGCGTTTTTTGCCTTTTTTAAAATGTTCGAAAAACAAGGGAACAAAGCAGCCAGCCGGGTGTCTAATTTTGCGGTGAAAGCTGATTGAGTCTGTGTTGTGTTGATGACAAAATCTGGAAAAGTTCCGGAGCATTAATGATTAAAACCCTGCGCATAACAAGTTTCGTTCTGGCCGCTGCCGCTGTTGGCGCAGTTGTCTTGCTTGCGGTCTTGGGATTCAAAAGTAATCCAGACATTGAGGCCATATTGGCGCAAGATGGCGTCATTGAGCAAGCAAAACGCCTTTCTCGGTCCATCCCTGAAAAAGAAGAAACAATTTCTCCATTGGTTTCGCAAGCCCGCAAATTTGCACTGCGAATCAATCCCCCACCGCCGCCGGCACCCCCACCGCCGCCGCCGCCGCCGCCAAAAACAACTACTGACCAACAGAAACCCGTTCCGCCGGTCGAAATTGTTCGTCCGCCGATTGTCGAACAGCCGCAGACGAGTGGCCGTTATACACTTTTGGCAACAGCCCATTATGCAGATTACCCGGAACGGTCATTGGCGCTGTTCAAGCCGGTTGTAGGTCCGTCTAAGTGGCATTTTCAGGGAGAAACTCTCGGTCATCTGGAAATTCGCGAAATTCGCGACGGCAGCGTCGTTCTGTATCAAGGCGACACATTGAACTCCGAACTGGTTGTCCCCAAGCCAGCTACGAGGGGCAAGCCATTATTAAAATCCGAGCTGGACAGCAGTACCGTCGCAGCCGTTCAGCCGGGTGCGACTGCCGCGGCAACAGCCGTTGCTGCCCAACCCAGTGCAAGCAGCGCCAGGTCGGTTGGCGTCACCCGAACGCCCGCCGCGCGAAACGTGGATGCCACGGAGCGTATTCGGCGCGTCAGGGCGGCACCCGTAACGCAGCCGAGCGAGGTAGCGCCGCTGCGTGAACCGACGCCTGAGGAACAAAAAGAATCGATCCAGCAGAGTATATCGAGTATCGAAGAAATCATGGCTCGCTCCGATGCACATGCGTCAGACGAAGAGCAACAAAAGGAACAAGAGGCCTGGATGCAGCTTTTGCAGGTTTTGCAGCAGGAAAAAATTAATCTTGAAGCGACCGGCGATACCCCTGACAACGCGCCGTCGCCATCCGAGCCGGCTCAAGAGGCCAATCGCCCTGCGGTGGATGCGTCCGAATCATCTTCGAACAATTGACGGCTCTTAAAGCCCTCCTCAAATGAACAGGAATCCCATGAACAATAGCGAGTATCAGACAATGGAGAGCAATATGCGGCCGAAAGGCAAAGCAATGGACACAATCGGAAGGATACGGATCTCGGGGCTATGGCTGGCAGCGCTGACAGTCGCGCTGACTGGCCTTTGGGCGTACTCTGAATCCAATGACGGCCCGCTGCGAAGCCGTACCTATAAACTTCGTCATCTTAACAGTTCCGCAGCCAGAGATTTACTGGTGCGTCTCAAGATCGGCGCAGAGTACAATACGCTGTCCAGCGATGTACTGATCGTGACCAGCACCCGCTCACTGGATCTGGCCAGGGCGACATCGGTGATAACGACCGCTGATCGTGAAACATCTGTTGAAATCCGTCCATTAATGGCACTCTCCGAGGATGTGCCCCTGCCCAAACCCGAAGAACTGGCGGTACGGTTGAGGATGTTGACGATCGGCACGCTGACCGAAGGGCCGCCGGCGGGGGTCCCGAACCCAACCATTATCGACGAGTTTGAGGGTACCCTGATCGCCATTGGAACACCCGATGCGCTGGAGCAAATTGAAACGGTGATTGAGGCCTGGAAAGCGGAAAAATCGCCGAAACAAGAGCAAATCCCGTCACCGGCTCCCGATCCCGCCCTGCCGCAAACGATGCCGACCGAGCAATCCGACCCACAGTCTTCATTGGCGGATATCGCAGCCCTGCTTTTCGGCGATGAACCGAATGAACCGGTCACCGCACCGAACGCGATTGAAGAACATCCCGAGCAAATGCTGACCGACACGCCGCCACAGCCCGTTACTGAAGCCGAACCCGAAGACCCTGTCGTCTTGTCTCAGCCTGAAATTCAGCAACCGACTGAACCAGCGGAGGCGGCCGACGAACCCGATGCGGACGATGCGATTCTGCGTGCGGCGTTGGAAAGACTGCTTGGCTCCGCTGACCAGCAAGAACCACAGACGACGCCCTCCGCAGAAGAAGACCCTGCGGCGATGACCGAAGGCGAACCCGAGATGCAGCCGTCGGACGAACCCACCCGCATTGTCACCCGTCCTTCGCTGCCCGCCGAACAGGCGGATAAAGAGCTTGAGGTAACGATTACGCTGCCGGAAGAAGTGGAAATTGAAAAACTGCTGGAACTGGTGGGCAAACAACTTGGTCTGAATTACATGTACGACCGGGCAATCTTCGCCGGCGCCCCCGGCAGGGTGAATCTGAGCATTCACGACGGCAGGATCAAAGTCGGCGACCTGTATGCGCTGCTGGAGTCTGTCTTGCGGTTTCGCGGGTTTGTGATGACGCGGCGCGGCAGCTTGGTGACGATTGTCCGCCAGGCGGAAATCGCAGCCGTCGATCCGGTGCTGCGTCGTCCGGACGAGGAGATTCGACCGGGCGACATCATGGTCAGCAGCGTCTTTAAACTGAACAATGTCGCCCCCGCCACTGCCCAAACCCTGTTGTCGCAGATGCGTCTGGGAACGGGGTTTAATGTGATTCACGAGACGGGGACGCTGATCGTGACGGATTACGCCTTTCGGATGGAACGGATTCGCGATCTGATTGCGATGATCGACGTTGAAGGGGAACCCAAGGACTTTCAGTTTCGTCAGCTAAGGTACATGGACGCGGAAGAGCTTGTTCCGAAGATTCGGGCGCTTTCGACGCAAATTCAGGGCGTCACCATTACGGTCGGCGCTCAACCCGCGGCGGCGGTCCCGACGGCCGCGGCGACACGCGCTTTAACCGCGACGGAGCGAGCCGCCGAACTGCGGGCGGCGACGGCGACGGCGGCGGCGGCCCGAACCGCAACCGCAACTGCTGCGCGAACGGCTCAACCACAGGCGGCACAGGGGGAGAGTCTCTATCTGGAAGCGGATGGACGAACCAATCGTATCCTGATGATCGGCTACACCCAGGAAATTGATCTGGTTAATCAGTTAATCGACAGTCTGGACGTACCCAGTTATGACTTACGGTTCGTTCGGGAATATGTGATTCAGTATGTCGAGGCAACGGATGTGGTAACGGTACTGGGTGAGCTGGGACTGGCACAGGTATCGGTCGGCACGGCGCAACCAACCTCCCGAACCGCTACCGCTGCCGCAACCGCTGCGCGAACGGCTCAACCAGCCGCCGGCCAACCGACGGTTCAGCAGACGACCGCGCGGGGTGCGGGAACGAACAATCCATACATTTCGCTGCGTGCAGCGACCAACTCGCTGCTGGTCAACGCCACCGACGAACAGCACAAGGCAATTGAACTGGTGATTTCACATGTGGATGTGATGCAGAAAGACCAGCGGACAATAAAGGAATACGAGATACAATATGTCGATACACAGAGCATTCTTGATACACTCGGCGAATTGGGAATCATTACGCCGCGGACAACCGGTACCGCAACCGGGACGCGCACCGGAACAACCGCCCAGACTGCCGCACGCCCCGGACAGCCCGCTGAGGGTACGGCGCAGTCGGTAATGTTGTTAGGAGCCGAAGGTGAAGGACGTGAGATTACGGCGCAGGAGCCGCAGATCGCGGTGCTGGGGGCGACTAATTCGCTGCTGATTTACGCCACGCCGCGCCAGCATTCGGCCATTGCGATGGTCATCGCCCACACCGACCGCCAGCGCTCCCGGATGTTTGCGCCGTATGTGGTCTATGCACTGGAAAACAAGGATCCCGCCGAACTGGCCGACATACTCAATCAATTGATCAAAGAGACGATTGAAGAGGCCGCGACCGGTACGCCGTCAGCGCCGGATGCCCGCATTCAGACGAGGCCAACGCAGACGGTGGCTACGCTGCCCAGCGGCGAAGAACAGCGCATTCGCATCGTCGCGGACACCAAGACCTATTCGCTGATTGTGTATGCCAACCAGCGCAACCAGCAGTGGGTCGGCGAACTGATCCGCGAATTGGATGCCTATCGTCCGCAAGTATTGCTGGATGTGACACTGGTGGAAATCAGTCGAGATGATGATTTTAATTATGCCATCAATATATTGAACAGTATTCCCGATTTGACGAATACGTCGGGAATTACCGATACCTTCAGCGGCGTCGGCGAAGCTGTTTATAACAAGGATGATATTCTGACCAGGCTGCTTGCTCCGGGAAGCGACCGTTCTCAATTTATTGATTTAAAATCCAATCAGGGTCGATTTACCGGTTTCTACGGGAATGACAAGGTGATGGCGCTGCTGACGGCGATGCAGACTAAGAAGTACGGACGCATCATGGCCAATCCCAAACTGTTGGTTAATGACAACGAACAGGGAACGATAGAGACTAAAACCACAACATACATCACCCGAACGACGGTTAATTATCTGCAAGGAACGTCCGGCACGACTAACACTCTTACACCGGTAGAATCGCAGACATTTGATCCTTACGATGCAAGTATCAAAATGGATATTACGCCGCGTATCAGTAAAGGTGATAATTTGAGACTGGAAATCACTCTGAATCGTTCTGACTTTTTAGGTTTCGACCCCACCAGTGAGCGTCCGCCGAATAAAGCCGAAAGCGACGTTCAGACCGTTGTTACGGTTCCAGACGGCTATACGATTATTCTGGGCGGTATGGATAAAGTCAATCAGAGCAAGGGCGGCACAAAAGTTCCGATCCTCGGTGATCTGCCGCTGATCGGCGGGTTGTTCCGTTCGACCTCAAACACCAGTCAGGAAAACAAGCTGTATGTGTTTGTCAAAGCCAATATTCTGCGGCCGGGCACGGATTTGGCCAGCGAGGACTTGAAGAACATTTCAAGCGAGTATCAGATTGAGTTTGAAGGCATTGAATCCGAGATGCAGGGTTATGAAGACTGGCCGGGTATCAAACCCAAGCCAATGACGCCGGATCGGGTTTTGAGACGCGGCAACTGACGGGCGCAACAGGTGCTTTTGATGGGCTATAGCCCATCCTTAGGGCAGTTTTGTAGGGGCAGACCTGTGTGTCTGCCCTGAGGATGAGTGAAATCGCAGCAGAGGGCGAACACATAGATTCGCCCCAACAATACAATTATGAAAGAACTATTAATACAAGCGGCGGATCGCAGCGGCGTGGTGAACGCCGAGATGCTTCGGGCGTTTTTTGCCGAGCACGCCGAGGACGGTCGGCGCGTCGATCAGGTCCTGCTGACGGCGCCGAACTTTACCGAGGACGTGGTGCTGCGGCTGTTTGCCGAGGCGCTGGGACTGTCGTATTTCGACGAGATCGACGCCAAGCAGGTGCCGCGGGAGTTTATCGAGCATGTCCCCGCGCCCTACGCCCAGCATCACTACCTGATCGGCTATCGGCCGGAGGCGGACAACGAGCGGCTGCTGGTCATCACGGCCAACCCGCTGAATGTCACGCTGGTGGATAATATCTCCAAAATGCTCGGCCGTCCCGTTGAGGCGGCGCTGAGCAGCCGGGC
>JAAYCR010000026.1 GCA_012729675.1 Phycisphaerae bacterium
GTTTTAGCCACAAATTAACACTAATTAACACTGATTTATGGAGGAAAGAAGGGAGAGGTCGTTCAAAGTTCATAGTATGTAGTTCATCGTTCGTAGATTTTAGTTTTGAGTTGGGTTGGGGACAGAAGACAGGGGGCAGAACACAGAATTCAGAATGTCGAGTTTATTTGTTCATTTTTTGCTACTTCGGTTCATGGCCAAGATGGCCGTGCCACAGGTGAGTATTATAGCGTGAAGTTAGGTGGTTGTCAAACAAATTAGTTCTTAGTTCTTAGTTCTTAGTTCTTAGTTCGGAGTTCGGAGTTCGGAGTTTTAAGTTCGGGGTTAAAGACAATGAAACCACGGATTTCACGGATTGACGCGGATTTTGTTTAACCATGAAGAGCGTGAAGAACACGAAGGGGGAGGGGAATGGATTGACAATGGACGATTGACGATGGACGAAGGGGGAGGGGAATGGATTGACAATGGACGATGGATGGGAATTATGGTTGAAGAAACTTCGTGGTTCTTCGCGGCTTCGTGGTGGATAACTATGTCAAAAGGCAAAGGTCAAATGTTCAATGTGTGGAGCCGCCTATGGCGGAGGCTGAATTGATACCACCCCTGCCTTGCTGCGCAAGGCTGTCCCCTCCTTAACAGGCGGGGAGCGGGCCAGGTTAAAGAGTAAACACATTGACAATCCTGCGACTCGAACGAGTTTTTTGGGAAAGTTGTTGACGTAATGCGGATTATGGAGTTAAATTGCACGAAATCTGCGACCGAGCGACAAAGGGAAAAAGTAAAAAAAAGAGGAATATTCACCACGAAGAAATGAAGAGCGCGAAGGTGTGGCCGGGCGAAACGAGAGATTGACGATGGACGCGTGACAAAGGACAATTTTACAGAACTTTTACATTACTTTTTCGTTTTTGGTGTACAATTTAGACAAACGGATCGCTATTGAATGACGATTTTGGCTATTCGCGACCGTGATTGGTCTATGAGGTGAGACGTCGAGTCCAACGGTTGGATTCGAAATTCATTGTGCAACAGGCTCATTGCTTGTTATTTTTGCGTTTGGCTCGCATGATGGGTATTACCGCACACTTTCAAGCAGCACGCCGGCGTAAAAAAGCGAATAAAAATGTCGTCCGGACGGTTTTTTGATGTAACTTCAGGCCGAATCGGCGTACAATACTGTTAACTTTGATCTCATACTCGGTGCAAGAATAACCAAATTGATGCTGTGGGAGGTCTTGATTACGTGGATAATCCTACTTCGATAGTGGGCCGGCCGTCGGAACCGGCGGTAAAAGGGTACCGGCTCAAGGCCGTGACAATCATTACTATTGGCTGTGTGTGCGGTTGGTTTATGATGCAGTTGGAGATTCTCGGCGTGCGGATTCTCGTGCCGTATTTCGGGAGTGCGATCTATGTGGTTTCCGGCAGCGTCATCGGCGTTTTTCTGTTGAGCCTGTCGATTGGCTATTTGCTTGGCGGGTGGCTGTGCGAAAAAATAAACGCCTGGATTTTGCTGGGGGCGGCGATGACGATGGTCGGCATCTGGAAAGGCTTGATTCCTGTGATGACCGGGCCGGTGTGCGATTATATTTTTGAATCCATGATGGATGTTGAATCCGTGATGGATGAAAAATGGGGATCTCTGGTGGCGTCACTGGCCTTGTTCTGTATCCCGACGGTATTGCTGGGGACTGTCTCGCCGACGGTGATGCACTGGCTGGCGGTTCAGACCGGCAATTCCGGGTTCAGCGGCGGTGTGGTGCTGGCGACCTCGACGATAAGCAGTTTTGCAGGGTGTCTGGTCGCTGCGTTTTACCTCGTTTTATACTCGCTTCGGGCAACGCTTTTTATCTCCGGGATTATACTGGTCGTTCTAGGTTTGATCGTCCTGCTTTCGACATTCATGCAGGCGACCCATCGTCCTGCGATACGAAAGGAACCACGTTATGAAAAATCGTCTATCTAAGACCGTCCTGACAAGTCTGCTGCTGGCCGTTGTGTCGGCACTTTTTGCTCCACGCGCTGCGGCCTTCGAAACGAATCTGGGCAACATCATACACGAGCGCAATTCGCTCTACAGTAACATCCTCGTTTACCAGAACGGGCCGGTGATTTCGCTGCGGTTTGGTAAACGGCCGTCGCTGGCTGTCCAATCCCAGATTCATGAGGACAACCCGCGCCTGCACATGCTGGAATATTCCAAGATGACCTTCAGCGGTCTGTTGTATGTCTCCGATCCGAACCGGGTGCTGGTGCTGGGGCTGGGCGGCGGCGTGATTCCGCGCGAGATGCGGCATTATTTCCCCGATCTTGAAATTGACGTGGTGGATATCGATGCGTCGATTCCGCCGATTGCGACGCGGTTTTTCGGGTTCAAGCCGGATTCAAAGATGAAGGTGCATGTGGATGACGGCCGGATGTTCGTGAAAAAACAGATGCGGCTCAAGTCCCCGCCGAAATATGACATTGTTGTGCTGGACGCCTTCAACGGCGACTATATTCCGTTTCATCTGATGACGCGCGAATTTCTTGAAGAGCTTAAAGGCGTGCTTTCCGATGACGGCGTGGTTGTGGCCAATGTCTTTTTTACCAGCCGTCTCTTCGATGCGGAATTCAAGACGTTTCTGGATGTCTTTGGACGCAGTCAAGCCTATTTCGGCGTCGAGTCCGGCAATGCGATACTGGTCTCGCCCGGCCCGAAAGGTTCGGTCTTGACCGTGCAGGAAGCGGTCGAGCGGTCCGCACGCGTGAAGCAAAAGCTGGGGCTGTCCTTTGATTTGACACAGATTGCACGAATGTTGGCTCCCGATGTAAAGCCTGACCCGCGGGCACAGGTGCTGAAAGACGACGTGGCGCCGGTCAACTGGCTGAGCACCCAGGAGTCGTCCCGTACCAACAGCACACCGTAGTGTCCGTCCAAGTCCGAGCGATTATAGTCGGGCCGGGACGGCACAGATCTGAGCGGTAACCCCGTGTTGCGGTTGGGTTTCCGACATACCGGTTATCGGTGTTGCATGTGCGAAGATACTGGTTTATCTAATTCTCCAGTGTTTTTCCGTCGAGGATGTGCCAGGGAAGGCCGTATTGGTTCAGGTCGGCCATGAAGGGGTCGGGGTCGAACTGTTCCATATTGAAGACGCCCTTGCCGCGCCATTTGTTTTCGAGGATCATCTTGGCCCCGATCATCGCCGGCACGCCCGTGGTGTAGGACACCGCCTGGGCCTTGACTTCCCGGTAACACTCGGCGTGGTCGCAGACGTTGTAGATCATCATCTGTTTGGGCTTCCCGTCCTTGACGCCGTCGAAGATGACGCCGATGCTGGTCTTGCCCTTGTAGTTGACGCCCAGCGAGCCGGGGTCGGGCAGAAGCGCCTTGAGGAACTTGATCGGTACGATTTTGTGGCCTTCATACTCCACCTCGTCGATGCGGGTCATGCCGACGTTCTGCAGCACGCGCAGATGCGTGAGGTATTGCTCGCCGAAGGTCATCCAGAAACGGATGCGCTTAAGCCCCTTGATGTACTTGACCAGTGATTCCAGTTCCTCGTGGTAGAGTACATAGGACGCGCGCGGCCCGACTTCGGGGTAGTCGATGTCTTTCCGGATGCTCATCGGCGGGATCTCGACCCAGCGGCCGTTTTCCCAGTATTTGCCCTTCTGGGTGATCTCGCGAATGTTGATCTCCGGGTTGAAGTTGGTGGCAAACGGATGGCCGTGATCGCCGGCGTTGCAGTCCACGATATCGACATAATGAATCTCGTCGAAGTAATGCTTTTGGGCGTATGCGCAAAAGACATTTGTCACACCCGGGTCAAACCCGCTGCCCAAGAGCGCCATAATCCCCTTGGCTTTGTAGCGGTCCTGATAGGCCCACTGCCATTTGTATTCGAATTTGGCTTCATCCAGCGGCTCGTAATTGGCCGTATCCAGATAATCCACACCCGTCTCCAGGCAGGCGTCCATTATCGGTAGGTCCTGATAGGGCAGGGCGACATTGAGCACCAGATCGGGCGTATGCTTTTTGATGAGGGCGACCATCTGCGGCACATCGTCGGCATCGACGGCCTCGGTAATAATCGGGCGTTTGACATCGGCGGCAATGGCGTCGCATTTGGCCTTCGTCCGGCTGGCCAGTATAATCTGAGAAAACACCTCCGGCACTTGGGCGCACTTTTGAACGACCACATTGCCGACGCCGCCGGCCCCGATAATCAGCACTTTTTTGCTCATTTTGTCTCCAAAACAAAATAAATCATTTTTGTCCACTAATAAAGTTTTTTCAAGACAGCATTATATCGCCAAAACGCATCAGATTAAACATTTTTTGTCGCTTATTATCTCTTTATCCAGCTTTGACTTGCAGGTTGGGCGTTTCGGTGTTATGATCGTATGTAAAGATAGGTCGCGGACCGGCCGCGGTATCTGTGGGGTTTAAACGATATTTTGGAGGTACCTATGTTTGAGACACTGGACAAACTGATGATGGCGGGGATGGGTGCGATGTCGATGACCAAGGAAAAGGCCGAGAAGATTTTTGACGAGGCCGTCAAGAAGGGGATGGCCGAGAAAGAGCATAAGAGCGGATTTGTCAAGGAGATGCTCGACAGCGCCGACAAGGCCCGCAAAGACCTCGAAAAACTCGTTTCCGACCAGATTCACAAGACGCTGAGCGATATGCCATTGGCGACAAAAGACGACATCAAGCGACTTGAACAGAAGATAGACTTGATTCTGGCAAACCGAGGTAATTAACCCTTGACGGGTCTTTATTCCAGTACCCGGCGGACGATAACGCACCTGCGGCGCTATCGTCACATTATGGCTGTACTGATGAAGTACGGCTTTGAGGAAGTTGCCGGCATTTTGGCCCGCCGATTAAAGATTGGTCTGGGGTCGAAGGGGTTGCCGACGACGGCCAGCCAGAGTCTGGCTCAAACCAGTCTGGCCCAGCGAATCCGGATGGCGATGGAGGAACTGGGTCCGACGTTCATCAAGCTGGGGCAGTTGCTGTCCACTCGCCCTGACCTGCTGCCGGTTGAGTACATCGAAGAGCTGGAGCATTTGCAGGATCAGGTCACGCCAGAAAAGATTGAGGTTATTCGGCTGCAAATTCAACATCAGTTAAAGGCAAGCCCGGAGGAGTTATTTGCATCGTTTTCGCCGAATTCGATTGCGGCGGCCAGCATCGCGCAGGTGCATCGCGCCTGCACCAAAGACGGGCAGGAGGTGGTGCTGAAGATCCGCCGGCCGCATATCGTCAAGACGATGCATACCGAGTTGGAGATTCTCGAAGATTTGGCCGGTTTGGTGAAAAAACGCCGTCTGTTCCCGGAGACCATCAACCCGGTCAAAATGGTGCAGGAATTCAGCCAAGCGGTCGCCAAAGAGGCCGATCTGGCCAACGAACGCCGCAATCAGCAACGTTTTATTCGCAACTTTGCCGACGATCCGACGGTGCATGTGCCCCGTGTGTTCACGGAGTACAGCTCCGAAGGGCTGCTGACGATGGAATATATCGACGGCATCAAGCCCAACCAGATCGACAAGCTCAAGGAAGCCGGGCTGGACACTAAAGAGATCGCACGGCGCGGCGCCGATTTTGTGCTCAAGCAGGTCTTTGAGTTCGGGTTTTTTCATACCGATCCGCATCCGGGTAATTTTTTGGTAATGGCGGACAATGTGCTGGCGCCGCTGGATTTCGGGCAGGTCGGACGGCTCACGCAGCGGGATCGGATGCTGTTGCAGTATCTGGTGCTGGCGATTGTCAATGGCGATGCAGACAAGATCGTCAACGGGCTGGAGCGGGCCGAGGTGCTGGAGGATGAGACGGATACTGTGGAGCTGACGCGCGATCTGGAGGAACTGCTGAGCAGCTACGCGAACCTGCCCATCAAGGATATTCCCTTCCGCGAGGCGCTGTCGCGGGTGTTTGATATTATCCGCCTCCATCATATCGCGCCGCCGCGGGATTTTACGCTGATGCTCAAGTGCCTGATGACAATAGAATCGTTTGCCATGGCGCTGGACAGTGAGTTTCAGATTATCGAGAATCTCAAGCCGTATGCCCGCCGGTTTTCGATGGAAGAGGTCAGCCCTACTCGGCTGTTTCGCCAGATGCGCACGGTCGCCCGCGGCGCCGGCAGCCTGGCCACACGGCTGCCGGAAGACGCCTCGGCCATCCTCACCAAATTCCGCCGGGGAAAATTCAAGGTTCACATCCACCACGAGCATCTGGAAGAACTGGAGCAGACGCTGGACAACAGCTCCAACCGCATCTCCTTTTCCGTAATCATTGCCGCGCTGCTGGTCGGGTCGAGCCTGCTGGTCGCGCAGGACGGCACGGTGCTGGGGCTGATTACGCTGGAAGCGTTGGGGATTGTGGGTTATCTGACCGCCACTGCAATCGGCATCTGGCTGGTCATCTCCATCATCCGCAGCCGGAAGTATTGACAGTAAAAAATCGAAATTCAAAGCACGAAATTCGAAACAAATTCTAATCTTCAAAACCCAAAACGATTTGTACAACAAAGTATGAGGCATAAAATTGAACTATGACGTAAACCGCGTGCCCAGTCCGAGTTATTTGATTGATCTGGGGTTGTTGCGGAACAATTTGGAAGTGCTGGCGTCGGTGCAGGAGCGGACGGGGTGTTGGATTTTGCTTGCGCTCAAGGGGTTTGCGGCGTGGAGTACGTTCGGGCTGTGTCGGGAGTATCTGGCGGGGGCGGCGGCCAGCAGTCTGCATGAGGCCAAGCTGGCGCGGGAGTATTTTGACAAGGAAGTGCATCTGTGCGCCCCGGCCTACCGGGACGACGAGATGGACGACTACCTGCGGATTGTCGATCATATTGTGTTCAATTCGTTCAGCCAGTGGCGGCGGTATAAAGACAAGGTGCGGTCGGCGGGTCGCGGCATAGAATGCGGCCTGCGCGTCAATCCGATGCACTCGGAGGTCAAGACGAAGATTTACGACCCGTGCGCCCCCGGCTCGCGGCTGGGGATTCTGCCGGAGTTTTTCAATGCTGATGCGCTGGACGGCATCAACGGCCTGCACTTTCATACCCTGTGCGAACTGAACGCCGACTCGCTGCAGCGGACGCTGCCGGCGGTAGAAAAACACTTCGGCGACATCATCCGGCGGATGGACTGGGTCAACTTCGGCGGCGGCCACCACATCACCCGGCCGGATTATGATGTCGATTTGCTGTGCAGTCTAATCTGCGATTTCAAGACCCGGTATCCCAACCTCAAGGCGATCTATCTGGAACCGGGCGAGGCGATCGCGCTCAATACCGGCGTCTTGGTCGCGACGGTGCTGGATGTCGTGTACAACGCGATGGATATTGCGATTCTGGATACCTCCGCCTCGGCGCACATGCCGGACGTGCTGGAGATGCCGTATCGACCTGCCATCGCCGGGGCGGACGAGCCGGGTAAAAAGCCGCACACGTACCGGCTGGCCGGGCCGACGTGCCTGGCGGGCGATGTCATCGGCGATTATGCGTTCGACGCCCCGCTGAAGGTCGGCGATAAATTGGTGTTCGGCGATATGGCCCACTACACGATGGTCAAGAACACGATGTTCAACGGGATCAATCTTCCAGACATCGTGTTGTACGACCCGGATACAGATCAGTACCGCGTCCAGCGGCACTTTACCTACGAGGATTTCAAGGGCCGACTATCATAAAACAAATTAAAAATCAAAGAGGAAAAACAAAAAATATGGCTGAGCAAAAATCGATGAGCGAGCGGTATCGGGTCGAGCCGGGACAGAAGGTCAAGCTGAGCAAGTGGGATCCGGCCGAGACGGGCGAATTTGACAGCAAGGGCAAGGCCCGTAAGGCGATGCAGAACAATCTGAAGCGGCTGGCGAAGCTGGAATATCTGCTGTATGCCGAGAGCAAGCGGTCGGTGCTGATCGTCCTGCAGGCGATGGACGCCGGCGGCAAGGATGGCACCATCCGCCACGTGATGGGGCCGCTGAACCCGCAAAGCTGCCGGGTGACCTCTTTTAAAGCGCCCAGCGCCGAAGAGTTGTCACGCGATTTTCTCTGGCGCATCCACAAGGCCGTCCCGGCTAAAGGCGAGATCGGAATCTTCAACCGCTCGCACTATGAAGACGTGCTGATTGTGCGGGTCAAGAAGCTGGTCGAAAAGGCCGTCTGGTCCAAACGCTATCGGCAGATCAACGACTTTGAGCGGCTGCTCAGCGAAAACGGCGTGCATATCCTCAAGTTCTTTCTGCATATCAGCAAGGATGAGCAGCTCAAGCGGCTGCAATCGCGGCTGGACGACCCGGACAAAAACTGGAAGATCACGCCCGCCGACGCCGAGGAACGCCAATACTGGGACGACTACGTCGCCGCCTACGAAGACGCCCTGACCCAATGCTCCACGTCGTATGCGCCGTGGCACATCATTCCCGCCGACGCCAAGTGGTACCGCAATTTGGCGATTTCGGAGATACTGGTCGAGGCGTTCGAGGGGTTCGGGATGCAATTCCCCAAACCGGCAGCAGACGTTGCGTCCATCAAGCTGAAGTGATATGCACGCACGTTTTGTTGTGCAAATAGATCGCTTTTGGCAGCAGGAAGACGGCGATTATCTTTGGGAGATTGTGACGGACGGGCCGAAAGGCGTCGTAATCAGTCGGCAGGGGAGGTAGCGTCGCGCGGGCCGGCCAATGACGGGTCGAGGGAGCGAAAGCCCAGCTCCAGTGCGGGTGAATCGGGGCGCAGACGAAAGTCGCGGCCGGCGGCATCTACGAAACGCGGATCCGCGATCCGTGAGTTTCTGTCCTTGCCTGTGGTCTTCCAGTCTTCAAACGTCTTTCCGTTAAACCGCATCTGTTCAGGGGACTGTGTGGGATTATAATAGACATTCCAGTTCATCGTAAAGGTGCTGTCGGTCTTCTGCATCCCGCTGCTCGGGCGATAGTAAAAATCATACGGGACATCGTTCCACTTGTTATCCAGCAGTGTACCCTCTTCGAAATAGACGATGTTGTTTTCAAAGTAGCAGCTCTGGTGCGGTTCGACGATGCTGCGGCTGAGCTGCTGGAGCCGTCCGAACGCAAAGATATTGTTGCGGACGGTAATCTCCTTGGCGTAGTGGATGTTGTAGCCGGCAAACTTGGTATCATAGACGATGTTGTCCTCGACGAGGATATGGCTGGAGCCTTCGTCGTTGTAGATGCCCCAGCCGCCGTACCGATTCGCATCGACATCGTGGATGCGGTTGCCTCGCAGCACCGTGCCGGGCGAGACGCCGAGCGTATAAATTCCGCCCATATCCGACAGCAGCCCTTGCCCGATATGGTGAATGTGGTTGTAGGCAATCACATTATCCCGGCTGATGCTGCGCTGATAGCCCCAGTGCCAACCGACCGAGATGCCCGTATAGAAGCCGTGATGAATCGCGTTGTGCTCGACGGTGTTGCCAAAGGTATGCATCAGGAGCACTCCCACCGCCGAATGATAGACCAGCCCGTATGGCCCGATGCGGTTGTCGGCGATCCGGTTATTTCCCGTGCGCAGCAGCGGGTGGGCGTTTTCGCCGCCCCCATTGACGCGAAAGCCGCCGGCGGCCGTATCGACGATCCGGTTGCGCGTAAACTCATTGTCGGAACAGCCTTCCAGCACCTCCACGGCATAGGTTCCCAGCCGGGCGAAGGAACACCGGTCAAACCGGACGTGCCGGGCGCCTTTGAGGGAGACGGCCGCCGGAACGGTGGTCGAGGCCTGGGCGTTGTTGCAGTCGCCCGGCTTCAACTGCCATTGCGTATGCGCAAACTCAATGTCCTCGAACCGGATATGCTCGACATAGCGCCTGCCGAGGGGGTCGCCTTCGAGTCGCAGCAGCGCCGGGGCAACGGGAGCGATCACCTCGGCGGTCTCCATCGTCTCGCCCGGCAGCGGCCGGTAGTACAGGACGCCTTTGCTCCGGTCAAGATACCACTCGCCGGGTGCATCGAGAGCCTCGAAGAGGTTTTCTACAATATATCTGGCCCCATCGCCGGAAAAGTCGTCGGTAAACCGCTTGCCGGACTTGTGCTGAAAGGTCACGATATGGCTGTCGTCGTTGATGTTTTCAATCGGCAGGTGTGTATCCGTCCAGAAATGATAAACGATGACCTTGGCGTCGGCCAGATGGGTCCAGGCGGGATTCAGATCGCCCGGCCGATAGCCGAACCGCTGCGAAGGAGTGTTGTACGGCACGTTGTCGCCGCCGTCCGGCAAGGCCGCCACGCGAAAAAAGCCCTCGTTCGGCGTGCGGGCGCGAAGGCGGCGCCGGCCGTTGACGAAAAGCTGCGTAAAATACGACTGTCCCGCCGCAACATCGTCCAGGGTGGTCTTCCAGATGTAGTCGTCGTGCTTGACCCAGCCCGTAATCCGCCGCCCGCCGGTGACCAACGCCGTTTCTCCTTCATACGCCCGGACTCTCACAGGCGTCCGTTCCGTCCCCGAATGTTCCGGGCGCAGCACCAGCGGTTCGGTAATCGCATACTCCCCCCCGCGGAGAACTACCGTAACGGCCTGATCCTTTGCCGCCTGCCGCACCTGTTCAAACGCCCGCGCCACCGTCCGCACCGGAGCATCCAGCGTCGTGCCCTGGGCCTGGTCATCGCCTTGCGGCGACACATAAATGACCTGCTCGGCCGCAACAATCCCGAAACCCAGCACCCACAAAATCGCTGTCCATCGCTTCATCGCATTTCACAGGGCGGACACGGCCCACCTCGCCGGGCTGTCAGGGGGCTATTTTCTTGACCACAAAGCCGATAATGACCTGACGATTTATGGAGCTGTTATAGGTCGCGCTGGGAATTTCCGCGACCCCTGAAGCCGCTTTATAGCCTGCCGCTGCGGTGCCTCCGTTCGTCCCGTCGCCAAATTGCTGATCGAAGCCTTCCACAAAATCGTTGTTAAGCGTATAGGAGTTTTGATTGCCGCACGTTACCGCGACAAAAACCAGATCTCCTTCCGCGGTCAAAAGATCAGCGGTCGTAATGGTAGTGCTGCTCGTTGTGTCCGCGGCAGCGCAGTCTCCAAACAAGTTCGTCTGGTCAACGTTTTCGAGGAATACACTGGTATAGACAACGGCGGCGGGCGTGGTATCCCAGACCGGAACGAACATGTTGTCGGTCGCGGCAGCGATCCCGGCCTCATCCAGAATGAACGCTGTAACATTGGCCGTATAGCCTGTGCCGACACTCTGGCCGATGATTGGAGTCATCGCCTGGCCGCCGTATGTGACGGAATTGAGGGTTACCGTTCCGTTGGAATGTTCAGCGTGCGCAAATAACAGCAATGCCCGATTGCTGCCCGGTTCCACATCACGGGTGGTGCCGTCGCTCCAGTCGCCCAGGATGGTCGTATCAGGGATTGGTGCAGCAAGACCAAAATACACATCATCGACCCAGATTTCTGCGTAGGTGGTATCTGTATTCTGTGCCCCGGTGTCGGCTCCGTTTTCATCTAACTCCATCGTAGCGCCTTCTTCAAACCAAAAGGACACGTCCATGGTACCTTCGGAGGCAGTATAGAGGCCTTCCATATATTGCCAGCCGTCGGACTCGTTTACGACAAGTAAATCAACGCCATACCATCGGTTTCCTGCACCTGAGCCGTCAGGCAGATTGTCCCGTTCAATCGTCATCTTAACCGGCGCCAGCCCGTCGGCACCGGCGTTTGTAACCTTAACCCACGCTGAAATATAATAAGTCTGGTTCGCTTGCAGATCGACGAGATCACCTTTTGCTATCTGGATGCCGTGCCAGCGTTGGGTTTTGTTGTAATGGCGTGCACTATATGTCCCGCTGTGGGCATCAGCGATTGTGAGTTCAACAGTCCCGCCGCTGCGGGGTTGCCAGGGGGTAAGAAGTCCACTTCCACTGCCTTCAAAGGTACCGTTGTCCAGCAGGTTTACCGGGAGTGGGGCCTCGTCGGTTGTCGCTGATGCCGGAATGGACCATCCCGTTTCATTTGGAGTTGGATAGGCGTTGTCACGGGCTTTGACCTGGAAGGTGTAGGATGTTTTGGGCTTGAGCTTCGGCGTTGTATAACTCGGGCTTATCTGCCATGTACTGCTAACAGAAGGGTCTGTCGTACATTCGAAATAGTACTCAACGGTCGGACTGACAAGGTCTGTCGCCGTAACTGCCGTCATGGTTATCCTGGTATCAGCGGTTGCGGCAGGTTCGCCGCCGTCGGCCCATTCCATCGGAGTCGGACTCGGGGGGTCAAAATCGGGAACCGGCGGCGTCCATCGCGCTCCGCGAACGTACATTGCGAGGCTGTAGACTCCATTCTGACAGGTCATATAGAGGGTTTTCCCCGCAGATCCTCCGAACGTTACATTGAAGACGTCGGTCGGTGTATCAATAAACTCCAGCAGTTCACCCTGCGGTGAGACAATCCAGACGCCGCCGAAACCGCTGAAGTATAAATTCCCAAACTCATCGATGGTCATGCCGTCGGGGACATTGTTCGGAGAGGGCAGAGTGTCCGGTTTGAAAAATACTGTGCCGGCATCGAGCGTGCCGTCCAGGGCGATATTGAAGACCCGCCATTGACCGTTCCCGCCGCTGCCGCTTTCAGCGACATACAGTTTTTTACCGTTCAGGCTTGCGATAACCCCATTTGGTTTATCCAGGGCGTTATTCACTCGCGTTACGGTGCCATCCGGTTCGAGCAGGAAGATGCCCTGTTGTGCAATTGGAAGCCCGTCCCAGGAAGGTGTTGTGAAGTAAATATTTCCGTTGTCAAGCTGGCAGATATCATTCGGCTTTCCAAACCAAATATCCGGCCATGAGGCAGCGTCCGCCAGGACAATCGGATCGCCCGGTCCGGAGGCATCGATGCGAAGACTTCTTATCTGCTTCGTACTTTCGTCGCACGTGAGCAATCGGCCGTCAATCGATAAAAACGTACCATTGGTCTGAGGCGAAGGATTCAGCCATGCGGTGACATTGCCGGGCGAGTTCAGCCGTAAGATTTGTTGGTAGGTGTAGTTGCTTGCTTTGGAAAAATAAAGCCTATTGTCGCCGGGATTCCAGGTTGGGCCTTCGAAAGTAACCCCCCCGGTCGAGTCCGAGTACGCCACTTCGAGCGTTGCTCCGGGCTGAATCAAATAGGGGACGAAATAGCTGAGCCAGTCCCCGGTCAGAACGTACAGATCCAGCACATTAATAATCCCGTCGGCGGGTATTGAGATGTCACAGGCGGGATTCCAGTTGTCATCGCCGGGCTGACTGTTCCAGGCCGCCGCGAAAATCGCAAAATCTTTCAGGTCTACGGTACCGTCTCTGTACAAATCACCGACGAGCGTCGGGCCGGTCACCAACTCGATGCCGGTTCCGTTAAGCGGGTCGAGATTTCGACTGTATTGTTTGTCAATGGCGTTGTTCCAGTGCTCATGCACACCTAAGCTTTTCGTGAGTCCCCCTGTGTGAGCCGGATCATAGTTTGTTCCGGAAGGCGGATTGGGAATCAGCGCCGCTTCGTGCAGGTAATCGGCGGCGCCGGATTTCTGCGGGTAACTGTTCAAATCATTGGGATTTGAGGGATCTGCGTCCCATTCATAGTCCATGAAATCGAAAGCCACCGAATCGGCCGCAATCGGATCCTGCGACAGGAAGATACTGCTGGGCCAATGGCCATTGAAGGGGGCCATATTCCATCGAATCGGGTGAGAATCCCAGCTTCGGCCGGCGTATAATCCGTCGAGCAGGGTCAGCATGGTTTTGCCTCCAAGCTGCGGATGCCCCAACAAATCAACAATCGCCCGATAGTGCCCCATCCCGGGCCTTTCAGTCGCTCTTGTTAAGTGCATATCATAATACTCCTGGGGACCGCTCCACGCGGTTGGAGCTCTCATCAAAGAACCATAGTGGTTTTTGCCCCCGAGCGTAATGCCGCCGTCATTATGGCTTTTCAGAATAGGGCAGTTAATAAAGTAATCCGCCTGTGCAAAATGCGTCGGGATATAATCCGTCTTAGTCTCTGTGTGGTGAGAGGGATCAGGATCGCTCCAATAGAAAGGAGCCGTGGGATCACCGGAGACCTCTACTCGGCCGTATTCATCATAACCGTACGACGACAAATACACAACTCCCGGACACGCGGCTGACACCATGTCGTACCAATAATTGGCGATTCCTCCCTGGGGATCACCAATGCTGATATCTCCGGGATTTACACCTACGACATCTGTCAGTTGCTTAAGAAGGGCTATCACAAGCTGAGGGGCGTTATCAATCTGGTCATAACGATCCGAAGGTTTTCTTCCGCCATTCCCCATCGTCAATACACTATTAATTTTGATCGCGATTTTTTGACCGGGTGTGTAGCCGACGTACCCTCGACCCATTTGATGGTTAAACTGTTTAAAGATCGCATCCCAGGCCAGAGCGTCCGTATTCTTCCCTGTCAGGGCTTGCAGTGCATTCGAGAGCATGTTGCTCACAACGACCGGGTCTGTGCTGACGTCCTCGTACCAGTATGGGGGTCTTGTATTGCCGTCATCCCCAAGCCAGTTGGCCGCAGCCGGGTCATGAATCCATGCGACACGTCCCGGAAAGATGCCTTTTCCCTGGCCCATCGGTTCGTTGGCTACAATCGGCTCATGGGCATAGGCGACCTGCTGGTCAGAATGGTTCATCGCCATCCAGAGAAATGTGACACTCACTGCTATAAACGCCGCGGCCAGAACTTTCCGTCCCTGTGCACGCAGAAGAATGGCTTTGCGAAGAACGGTAACGGAACCGGCCAGACCAATCAGCCAGATCACAAAGGCCGACGCCAGGGGAAAGGCCGCACGTTGACACGGGTATGTTGCTCGCGATGGCTTTGGGATGACGCGGATTAAAAACCAGAGTAATGCAAACATCCCCGTAATGGGAAACAGCCATTTTAGCCAGGGGATGGTTTTTTTTGTGTGAGTGGTTTCGTCTGTGTGAGACATGGACGATGTATGTTTGTCGTTTGAAACCATATTTGTGACCCTTTCTCTTACTCTGGTCTGCTTCAGCGGTGTCAACACATCTTCTTTAGCGGCAAATGAAGCAAACGGGATTAATGTTTGCACCTTTTAATTGACCACACTTTACGACGATTCAACACAACGGCAAACAAGATAAATATGTTTGTCGTCTCAATTCAGAACGTAACCCCACGGTGATCCTGTATAAACAACCCCTTGGTCTGACAAAAACAAGCTCAAGAACAAGCTCAAGGTCATCGCGGCCTTCACTAATATAATCAGTTATAATCAGTGAAAACTTAACCTTATTATAAACAACACAAAGAAAATGGTCAAGTAAAAAATAAGAAATTTTGAGACGGTGTGTATACATATCGCTTTGTATTCAGTTTAAGGATAGAAGATGTACTCTTTAATTAATTTACGCAAAACAAACACAACACCCACAAGTGGTATCGGAGTGTAAAAACAGTTGCAACGAGTTTGTCAGTTGCTATAATCGGCCAACCGTCGGCGGCGGCACAGGCTTGGGCCGACAAGACAATTGCGTCTCGTTTTTGAGACTGCGTTTTTTCATAATTTATTTAGAATTCAGTACATAGGATTTACTTTGCGGCTCTGCCGCGATGAGGAGATGTTATAATGCATGATATTATGCCGATTTCGCAGACGGGAAGTGAAAAGCTCCGGGAAGAGCTTGGCGAACTGGAACAGGAAGTGGTCCTGGTCCGCCAGCGCGTGGCCGAGGCCCGTGAACAGGGCGACCTGCGCGAAAACGGCGAATACATCTACGGCCGCCAGCAGTTGGGCTTTATCGAAGGCCGCATGGCCGAAATCCGCGGCAAACTGAACTATTCCGAGACCATTGATTGCACCCAGGTTCCCTGCGACAAGGCCGGGTTCGGCACCGTGGTCACGCTGCGCGACCTGGAGACCCAAAAAAAGACCGTCTATCACCTGCTCGGCCCCTACGACGCCGACCTGACCGACGACAGCATTTCCATCCTTTCGCCCATCGGCGACGCGCTGCTCGGCCTGACCCCCGGCGACAAAGTCTCGGTCAACATCCCCCGCGGCCTCATCCATTTCGAACTGCTCGAAATCACCCCGTCCCCCATCAAATAACGCATCCCCGGCCAAGGGCTGCGGAACTGTATGAATGGTCGTGGGCATAATACCGCATCGTCAGCGGCATTCCTGCAAGGTGTGTATTCCGAATCAAGACCTCGTCAATATAGTTGCCGTAGGTGTACCACTGGCGGCACGTCGTATCGTCGGTGTATTCGGCCGGAATCTGCCACTGGTCGTTATTAACGAATCGTGTTGTCTTTTCAGGCCTGTTCAATATCGTCAATCTTTTTGATTGGTCGGATAAAGCATCCGAACTCGTTTCATTTTCCCAATAATGAAAAGCATACAATAGATACAAAAATCGCGGCGGTAATTAAAATCGCCAAAACCCAAACAGTTGCCGCCCTTAAAAGGAAAGGTTCTTTTTCATGACAGAGCTTTCCTTTGACATTTGAGCCATCGGAAATTACCCTTACTTGATGTCTTCCTTTCAAACGAACGATCACCGTCAGAATAACAAATAATACGGCTGAAAATAACCCGAGGATATTACACATCCTCAGGGCATAATGACCTGACAGGTCTTCTCCTGAAAAATAATTAATCGAAATCTCCTCTTGAAAAGGAATTTCCTGCCGCAGAGCTGAGTAAAAATATCTATCATAAGCCTTTGATATTATTGGGAGCACACAGAAATATGCTAAAAAAACTCCCAAGAGAACTGCTCTTAAATTATTCATAAACAAATCTCCAGTAGACCCTCGCTTGTTACTCGCATTTTAATAATCTCCGTAGTCAATCTCTATTGAACCTTCAGGGCAAAAGTCGCAATCGGTTTCGAATGTTGCTAATTTAAAATTTTTCATCTCATCCAAATACCACCATGCAAATGCCGCCGCATCAGCCGCTGTTTCTGCAGTAAGACAAGCTGCGTATGCTCCGACCCAGCCTACCCCACCAGGGCCCAAACACGCCGCTTGGCATGCTTGTTTAAGCACAGGAATATGTGGACAATCATCAAAGCACCCTGCAAGTGCTGCGTCAGCAGCTGCCCTACAAGCATCACCAGCTTCGTGAGAGGCAGCTAATAAATATTTAAAGTGTTCCCTAGAGGAATTGGCTAACTTATCATAACGATCATTGTCCAAACACGTTGCCAAACCGGAAGGATCTTTTAGATTTATGGCATTGTTATTAACATACGAATAAACATTCATACCGGTTTTCATTTGGAAAAGAGGGGAATTCTTAAAAAATAAATTGGATGGACTCAGCCCCAACGGATCATGCTGCATAAAGCGTCCCAGTTGGGGGCTGTAGTCGCGGTGGCGGTAGTGCATGTGGTGGAGGGTGCCGTTGTCGAGGATGTCCAGTTGGCGGCCGGTGAACGTGTATGGGTTGCCGTGCTGGGAAGAGGTTAGAGGGGAGAAGTTAGAGGTTAGAACTTGCACTTTGCCGTAGGCGTCGTATTCGTAGCGTTCGAGGACATCGCCGTCGTCGTCCAGCAGGGCGACGGGGCTGTACAGGTGGTCGTGGGCGTAGTAAGTGTCGTCCGCCCCGTCGTTCATGACCAAGACCTCATCGATGGTGTTGCCATAAACATAGTACCTCTGCAAACTACTGTACTCGTCATACGCGGCCAGAATCTGCCACTGGTCGTTGTAGTAGTAAAACGTCGTTTCCATCGCGGCTGCATCGTATTTGCCAATCCGCCGCCCCAACGCGTCGTAGGCGTACTGCGCCGCCGTCATTATTTTATTGTTTGTGCAGATTCCCATTTTTATAGATGGCTGTCCCTAGTTTTCCTAGTTTTCCCTGTGATTCTCAAATAAAGTGTCGGAATCCGGTTTATTCTGATTCTTTTTACGGCCTCTAATCGTAAAATCAAAGCCTGTGCCTGATGCCCACGTTATAAGTACAAAAAAAGCCCACACACAGGCTACGCCAATAGCATCCGAAACCTTCTCAAACCAAATCCAGCCTTTTATTGCTCCGACAACAAATGCAACACTTGCTAGAGCAATAATATACTTTGGAATCGTTCGTTTTTCTGTGATAAAATCAGCGACCACAGCAAAAAAGGTGATTCCGCCAACCACCATCGCTACCCACCACCACCACGGCTGTCCAAGCATTTTTTATATCTCCACTCATAATCGTATATTTGAAAGCATGACATAAACCGCCAAGGATTTCAAAATGCGATCAATCTACAATTAAAGACTTTTATACTAACAACCCATCCCTTTTATTGCATCGTAAACCAACGAAAGAGGAAATAGACACGAATTACATATTATTTTCCAAGCAGTATTGCTCTTGATCGTCTCACATAAACACTCTTTCGGATCTAAATCTTCCCCACATATGCCGCGGGCAACTGCACACATTGCTTTAATACCCTGAGTGCTCGTCAAACAAGTTGAACATGTCATCAACTTAAGTCCTCTCATGCCTTTTTTTGCCAAACGTATAATTTCTGACAGCTCTCTTGTCCCTGTAGGGTCCAACCTCATGTGCATTGCAAAGTAACCATTGTAAAGATTATGTCCATCGTTGTATTGCATTTCGGGTTTAAAATAGTTTAGCTCGCTACTCATCGGATCAATCCCCAACGGATCATGCTGCAAAAACCTTCCCAAGGCGGGGCTATAGTCGCGGTGGCGGTAGTGCATGTGGTGGAGGTTTCCGTTGTCGAGGATGTCCAGTTGTCTTCCTGTAAAGGTGAAGGGGTTGTTGTAGGCCGAGGCTGACAGCGTCACATCGTCGGCCGTGTACCAGAGGTTATCCGCCCCGCGTCCGGTAATCGTCACCTTGCCGTAGGCATCGTACTCATAGCGCTCCCAGACTGTAAAGCCGTTATAGTTCGCCAGCGCCGCCGGGCTGTACAGGTGGTCGTGGGCATAATACTGCATCGCCAGAATCAACCCATAAGGATGCGCGTTGCGGCTGAGGACCTCATCGATATAGTTGCCATACGTAAACCACTGGCGGCACGTCGTATCGTCGGTGTATTCGGCCAGAATCTGCCACTGGTCGTTGTAGTAGTAAAACGTCGTTTCCATCGCGGCCGCATCGTATTTGCCAATCCTGCGGCCGAGGGCGTCGTAGGCATACTGCGCGACGTCGATTTCCGTCTGGCCGTTGAGTTTAAAGATGCGGGTGATCCGGTTTTCGTGGTCATAGACGTACCGATAGCCGTCGTGGTCTTGCGTGAGATTGCCCGCGGCGTCGTAAGCCAGCGGCTGGCCGCCCACGGCCGTATAGCGGTTGGTGATATTCGGCGTATCGGTCGCATACACCTGATTGGCCCCGCTCCGCAGGTTCACGGTCGTGCGATTGCCCAAATCGTCCATCCCAAACACCTCATCTTCGTTTAACAGCCCCGCCAGATACTCGGCCTCCGCCAGCCGATCCAAGTTATCGTAGGCATACCCATTATACGGGGTACTCGGCCGATGGTCAAAGGCTATTTTTTCGATGTTGACCGGAAAAATGTAGGGATTTGCTTGGTTTTGTGCTGTCGGGAAAAAAAAAACTCCTTTCCGGCAGGAATCCGGAAAGGAGTTGGTGTGTTTAACAGGGACGGACGCGGTTAGACGGCGCCTTGGTCGATCATGGAGTCGGCGACCTTGACGAAGCCGGCGATGTTTGCGCCTGCGACGTAATTGCCGGCCATTCCATAGCGTTCGGCGGCCTGCCGGGCCTGGGTGTGGATCGATTCCATGATATATTTCAGACGCGCATCGACTTCTTCACGCGACCAGTTGGTGTGCATGGCGTTCTGTGCCATTTCCAGACCGGAGACGGCCACGCCGCCGGCGTTGGCGGCCTTGCCGGGGCCGTAAAGGATTTTGGCGTTGAGGAACACTTCCACCCCCGCCGCTTCAGTCGGCATATTGGCGCCTTCGCTGACCAGTTTGCAGCCGTTTTTCACCAGCGTCTTGGCGTCGGCTTCGGAGATTTCGTTCTGCGTTGCGGACGGGAACGCACAATCGCACGCCACGCCCCAGGGCCGCTTGCCTTCCAGATATTCTGCGCCTTTAAACTTGTCGGCGTAGTCTTTGATGCGGCCGCGACGGACATTCTTAAGTTCCATTACATAGGCCAGCTTTTCGGCATCGATGCCGGCCGGGTCATAGATGGTGCCGCCCGAATCCGAGAGGGTCACGCACTTGCCGCCGAGCTGGTTGATTTTTTCGACGGTGTACTGGGCGACGTTTCCGGAGCCGGAGACCGTGCATAATTTGCCATCCATGCTGTCATTTTTTGTCGCCAACATATTTTGAGCAAAATACACCACCCCGTAGCCGGTCGCTTCCGGACGGATCAGCGAGCCGCCCCAGCGGATGTTTTTGCCGGTCAGCACGCCGGTGAACTCGTTGCGGAGGCGTTTGTACTGGCCGAACAAATAGCCGATCTCACGGCTGCCGACACCGATATCACCGGCCGGCACGTCGGTATTCGGGCCGATGTGCTTGCTCAGCTCGGTCATAAACGACTGGCAGAACCGCATCACTTCGTTGTCGGATTTGCCCTTGGGGTCGAAGTCCGAGCCGCCCTTGCCGCCGCCCATCGGCAGCGTCGTCAGCGAGTTCTTGAAGACTTGCTCAAAGGCCAGAAACTTCAGAATGCCCAGGTTAACGCTCGGATGGAACCGCAGGCCGCCCTTGTAGGGGCCGATTGCGCTGTTCATTTCGATGCGGAAGCCGCGATTGACTTGGATTTGGCCCTTGTCGTCGATCCACGGGACGCGGAACATAATCACCCGCTCCGGCTCGACGATACGCTCTAACACTTTGTTTTCGCGATACTTGGGTGATTGGTCCATCACCGGCAGCAGGGATTCGAGCACTTCGGCAACCGCCTGCAAAAATTCCGGCTCGCCTACATTCCGGCTTTTCACGATGTCCATTATCGACTGAATGTAACTTTCGCCGCTTGGCATAAATTAGCCTCCGCATTGTATTTTTTTTATTTACAGTAAAATAACTTTGGCTTATAATAACCGCCGTTATGGGTAATCACAAATTTTCTTTCGGAATATATTAAATTAGAATAGCTTATCATGAATCTGGATACTGCGAAACTGTTTTGTGATGTTGTGGAAATGAAAAATTTCTCGCGAGCGGCTGAAATTCACGGTGTCAGTCAGTCGGCGGTCTCCCAGCAGATTGCCCAATTGGAAATGGAATACAGCACTCAATTGCTGGATCGCAAAAAACGCCCGATTGAATTAACGCTCGCCGGAGAATTGTTTTTACAGGCCTGTCAGGACGTTATCGAGCGGTGTCAGCGGCTCAACAGCGAGATCATCCAGTTGAATCGGCAAAGCACGAAGATTCATCTGGCCGCGATTTTCAGTATCGGGATGCACACGCTCCAGCCGTATGTGAAGAAATTTATGGGCATCTATCCGGATGTCAACTTGTGTGTAGAGTATAAAAATGCCAAGGAGATCTACGACCTGCTGCTGCGCGGCAGTGTCGATATCGGGATTGTCGCGATGCCGCGTCGGGATAAGAACATTGAGGTATATCCATTTGAAAATGAGCCGATGTTGCTGGTGTGCTCCCCGGAGCACTCGCTTGCCCGGGAAAATGAGATCGATATTCACCAGTTGAAGGGCGAAAAATTCATCGGGTTTGAGGCGGATGTGCCGAGCCGTCAAAATGTCGATGCCATCCTGAAGAAATATAATGTGACGGTGCGTACCGTGATGGAATTTGACAACATCGAGACGATCAAACGGGCGGTGGAAATCAATGCCGGGCTGAGCATTTTGCCCAAGCCCTGCCTGCGCACCGAATTGACAACCGGCACGCTGGCGGCCATTCCGTTTACTAACGAACACTTTTACCGTCCGACCGGTATTATTATTCGCAAGGACAAACATTTGGCCAAGGCAGCTCGCTATTTGATCGAACTGCTGCGGAAGGATTTCGAAACGGAATTATGAACATTCAGGCGGTCATTTTTGATTTGGACGGCACGCTGACCGAGCCGTTTTTGGATTTCGACCAGATTCGTTGTGAAATCGGCTTGCCCGATGACGGCGGCATTTTGGAGGCATTGCTGAGAATGCCGGATGCGCGTCGCCAACAGGCCGAGGCCGTCTTGCTGGCACACGAACAGGCCGCGGCCGAAAATTCGACCTTGAATGACGGCGCGGCGGATTTGATCGATACGCTTCGCCTGCGCGGCACGTCAATCGGCATCCTGACGCGGAATACACGGCAAAATGCCCTTTTTGTCGCCGAAAAACATCGCTTGCATTTTGACGCGATGATCTGCCGTGAAGACGGCCCGGCCAAACCCGACGGCTTCGGCGTTCTCAGCCTGTGTCGACGGTTCGAAGCCGCCCCGGCACAAACACTTGTCGTGGGCGATTTCAAACACGACCTGGAAGCGGCCCGCAACGCCGGCGCGGTCGCTATACTCTTGAAAAATCACACCAAAGCGGATACCTTTGAACACTTGGCCGATTACGTAATTGAACATCTCAATGAAATATTGACGATCATTGACCGTCTTGAACACCCCAACTGAAAGGACTGATATGCGTATTTGGAGTATCGCTGCCTTGTACCTGTGTTTTGTCGGATGTGGATTTGCGGAGACCGCGTCCGGCAGTGACCCGCGGATCGTCCCGGCCGTTGCGCCCGCGGAAACCGAAGCCGACCCCCTAAAGGACATTCTGGCGCGCCTGGGTCAAAACGCCGCCAAGCTGGTCTCCTGCACGTCCAACATCGACTATCTGGTGATACAGGACCCTGACCTGCTTGACGCACATGCACTCCGCAAAGGGAATATGTATTACCTGAAAACCGATGAGCGGTCGTATATCCGAATCAACTTCGAGACGCTTCGGCAGGACGATTTCGACGAAGAAAAGCGCCCGGAAGTGTATCTGTTTGACGGCGTCTGGCTGACGAAAGTGGACTATGCGCTCGAACAAATGGATCGCTATCAGCAGGCACCCGAAGACAAGCCTCTGGACGCCCTGACATTTCTGAGCCATCATTTTCCGCTGGTGGGGTTTTCGGGCGGCGAGCAATTACAGACCGAATTTGACATCCGCCTTGGCGATTCTTCACCCGACGACGATCCGAATATGATTCGCCTGCATTTGGATGTGCGGAAAGAATCGCGCTACAGCAAAGATTACAAGGCCATCGATTTCTGGATCGACAGCACACGGTATTTGCCCCGACGCGTGCGCGCCCTGTCCACACAGGGGGATATCTACGACATACGGTTTGTGGACATCCGAACCAATCTCAAGCTGGAAAAGGAGGCGTTTAAGATTGACATTCCAGCGCATTTCCGAAAAAATGTAGAGTTTCTGAAGCAGGAACCCGAAACGAAAGGACTTAATTGATATGGCACACGGACTGGTTATTTATTATTCCCGAAGCGGCAACACCAAGACGATGGCCAAGGCCATTGCCGACGCGATGGACAAAGCGGGCTTGCCGACCACATGCAAAAGCGTCACCGACACCAAAGTCGATGAGTTGGTCGCCGCCGACGTGATTGTCGTCGGCTCGCCGACGTACTACGGCCGGGCCGCGGCGCCGATTGCGACGCTGTTTGACGAATCGGTCAGCAAACACGGCAAGCTTGACGGCAAGATCGGGGCGGCGTTTGCCAGCTCAGCCAACATCGGCGGCGGCAACGAAACCACTGTGTGCCAGATCATCAATATGCTGCTCATCCACGGGATGATCGTCCAGGGCGACCCGCAGGGCGACCACTACGGCCCGATCTCGATCGGCAAGCCCGACGACCGCGTTCTCAGCCAGTGTAAGCGTCGCGGTAAACGACTGGCCGAACTGGCCCAAAAACTGTTCGGATAAGGCCGGCGTTCCGATCAGCAAATGGCCGATTCATTCAAACAGCCGGTCGCTTGTGTAGGGGTATTGGCAGCGGAAGTAGTCGATCGCTTCGTCCGGTGTGTGGAAGACCCTGTTGGCCGTCTGGGTGATGAACACCGACGGCGGGGTGTTGGGCGTCCAGATGACATAGACCTGCTTGGCCGCCTCGTGGGCGTGCTGGAGTTCACGCTCGACCCCGCTGGATAGCGCGGGCCGGCCGTCGGGCAGTTCGGGGATAAAGCTGACAATCATCTCGGCCTGATCAATCAGGGCAAAATCGCGGGCATAGATCTGGCTGTTGATGTCCGGCTCGACCTGCCGCACCTCCTCGGCGCAGAGCCGCACCGTTTCGCCCAAGGCCTGTACCTGGACGTAGTCTCGTCCCGCTGCCGCAGCCTGCTGCGCATAATACGGCAGGTACGCCTCCTCCAGATCGCCCGGATCAAAGCAGGTCATCAGCGGCTTCATCGCGGCGCGAAACCGTCTTATCGTTGCCAGTACCTCCGGCATCCCCGCCACGTGCGTCATCGGAAAGCTCAGATACGCCTTCTTCCGCTGCTGCTCGAAAACCAGTTGGTAAAACGTCTCGGCTGTGTCCCGCTCGACGCCTCGCGCCAGCACATAGAACGGCGCGGCGGCGTTGGTTCCCTGCTGCATCATCTGCGTGGCCAGCGTCTCTTCCTCTCGCCAGACGAACAAATCCTTAAGCGTGTGCCGAATCTGGTGCTCGCGCATCAGCCGCAGATGCAGCGGTTCGACGCCATCGACCATGCAGATAAACAGATCGGGGCTTAACTGCCGCATCTGGTCAAAATCAAACCCCGGAAACAGCCCGTGTCGCCAGCGAAACGTCGCGTGTGTATTGACCATGACGGTCTCGTGCTGCTGCGATTGGGCAATGATATCCTTAAACACGCTTCGCCGCAGGGCGTGCAACCGCTTGAGCGGGATATCCAGTATCCGACCCGGCGCGATATCCGGTGCCTCGGCGTACATCATCTGCCCGACATTGCACACCACTACGTCGCGGCCGCGTTCCCTCGCCATTCGGCACACCTCGGCCAGATACGGCTTTTTGTCAATCCCGACCAGCCCCGTTACGACGATGACCATACATCCTCCGAAAACAGCAGGCAGGCGCTGAAGGCGTCCTGAAACGCGGCCTGATGGGCGATTTCGACGTATTGGATTTGCTGGGCCAGTCCGGCGGCCAGCTCGCGGGCGTGGCGGCTGATGAGAATCATCGTCGCCCCGGCGCCGGCGGCGTTGCCGACAAAGCGGATGCGCTCCACGCCCGGCCCGGGCAAGAGTCCCACCCGCACAGCGCTTTCGCGGCGGATGTAGTTGCCGAACGCCCCGGCCAGCAGGATACGCACCAGCTTGTCCTCCGGCAACTCGGCCGTCCGGCAGAGCAGTTGAATGCCGGCGCGGATGGCCGCCTTGGCAAGCTGGAATTGGCGGATGTCTTTTTGCGTCAGGACGACCGGCAGGGCGGCACCGTCAGCCGAGAAGCGAAATGCGGGCTGCCCGTCGTACTCGGTCAGCCGCTTAGCAATCGCCTTCGGTAGCGGCGGCACAATCGTTTCCGGCTCGGAAAACCGCCCCGATTCCTCAATAATGCCCAGATCGAGCATCACGGCCACCGCGTCGATCAGGCCGCTGCCGCACAGCGACCGCGCCGCGATGCCGCCGATGACGTCCGTATCGATGTCCTCGTCGTTGATGAGCACCCTTTGGATGGCTCCATCCTGTGCGGGCGAGCCGAACAGGATGCCCGCCCCCTCCAGCGCCGGCCCGGCGGCACAGCTTCCCGCCCAGAGCTTGTTTCCCGTGCCAAGCACCAACTCGCCGTTGGTGCCGATATCGACCAGCAGGGTCGGGGCGTCGAGGATGTCCATCCCGGAGGCCAGTGCGGCCGCGACGGTATCGGAGCCGACAAACCCGGCAATATTTTCTATGGTGTGCAGGCGGCCTGTGGGGTGAATCCGGATTCCCATTTCGGCGGCCGGCTTGTCGTGTGCCGCGACGGAATACGCATAGTAGGGAGCTTGCCCCAACTGCGCGACCGGAAGATTCAGAAGCAGGTGGTTCATCGTCGTGTTGCCCGCCGCGACGATTTCATAAACGTCAGTGGAAGCGACGCCGGCCGCTTGGGCCGCCTGTTCGATGAGCGTTTCTAGGCAATTCAGAATGCACCGCTGGAGTGTTGCGGCGTTTTCCGACTTGGAGGCGTATTGAATCCGGCTGATGACATCGGCGCCATACCGGGACTGGGGGTTGGCTCCGCTGGCGGTGGCGACGACCTGTCCGGTCGTCAGGTCAACGAGATTGACGACCACCGTCGTTGTGCCGATGTCCGCCGCCGCTCCGTAATAGCATCCGATTGCGTCCCCCTTTTGCACCGCTGGATCCAGCGGCATATCCCGCAAGGTGCCGTGCTGGAGGATTTGCTGGCGCAGCAGGCGGCTCTGATCGGGCACGCGGACCTGAAGGTCATGCTCGACGCGGAACTGACAGGCCAGCACGGATTTGCCGCTCGGCAGAAGCTCGACTTTGCACTTGCCGCACCGCCCGACACCGCCGCACGGGCTGGCTAGCGTGATCCCGGCCTGTCCGGCTGCCTCGATCAGCGTTGCCCCCGAATGGATCGACACCGTTCGGTTATCGGGCAAGAAATGTATTGTGTGATGCTGCATAATCCCGGTGTCTCTGCCTAAAAGAAAATGCAAAATAAAGCCATTGTACAGCTTTATTCTGCATAATCAAAACGTACGTTCGGCGCCAATTAGCAAGTAAAACCAAATTTCGCGCCGTGTTCCCCAAACACCGGTTAGGTGATTTTGTTGCGGACTTTCCAGCGGGCGCGTCGTTTTTTACTGCCGATTTTGCGTCTTCGTCTTGGTTTTGCCATTCAAATCTCCTGCGTTCGTTTTTGGAATTCACTTTTGTCAAATAGTATAAACTGGTATTATAGTGGTATCTTGCACAATTGCAAGGCAACGCTCTAATTTTTGTTAATTTGGAAGGCCGATACAATGATTCAGTGTGCAGAATGTGAATTTTACGCGCAGGAACCGGACGGGCGACGTGTGTTTCGGTGCGATCCATTTGTAAATATAAAAGAACCTGAATGTCTCCAGAAATGGCAGTTGCTCCGCCTTGATCTGCTGGTTTCCAACTTTCGCTCCATGACCTTGTGGCAACACAAAATGGCGCCGATGCAGGAAAAGCTGTTTCGTTATATGAAGCGTGAATTAGACGATATTGACGAGGCAGATAGCTGGAAAATAGACGATGACGCCGACGCACCGGACGACCCGGACGCTCCCCAAATACGCCCGGACGATATTTTTTAACTTATGGACTTGCCCGCAATATCAATCTATTTCAAAGCGTCTATGAAAGTGAAGTCCGCTTGACCGATGATTGAACAGCAGGAATTATCAACATTTATTAAGCGTCTTCAAAAACGGGACGCCGGTGCGTTTGAGGAACTGGTCGAACGTTACAGCGGTCGCTGTTACGCCTATTTTTATCGGTTGTGCGGAAATCCCGAACAGAGTGAAGAATTGGTCAGTGAATTGTTCGTTCGGTTGGTCGAAAAGATTAAGACGTTTAACGGTGGCTCTTTTGAAAAATGGCTTTTTACGGTGGCATCCAATCAGTTTCGAGACTACTTGCGTCGGCAATATCGATACAAACGGCTGTTGGATGAGGCCGCGGAGCAGCAGCGCCGAGAAGAAGAGGCCGACAGGCGGGAACATACCGGCGAGCATGTAATTTTTGATCGACTTCAGTGGGCCCTCGAAAGACTCGATACAGAAACAGCGGAATTGTTGATGCTTCGGTATTACAGTGAAGTGGGCTTTAAGGAATTGGCCGAGATGCGAAACGAGCCCGTGGGCACAACGTTGTCGAAAGTACATCGCGGGCTGAAAAAATTGCGGCTTATGTTGGATGATGCAGAATGAAACGTGAAGAGAACAAATTGAATGTGTTGTTGCGGCGTTTTGTGGATGAGGCCGCGGCCGAAGCCATGTCCCAGGATATCCAAAAGGGCGATGCGCTACTTAAACGGTTTGCCGATCCTGTGTTGAGCGACAAGGCGAAAGATCTTATCCGTGCGCGTTTTGAGGCCGTCTGTTCCGCACGACGTCGCGCTCGACGCCTTATGTTCGGCGTTGCCGGCGTCGCGGCCGCGGCCGTTGCGCTGTTTGTTGTGTTATTTATTGGGAATAACTTGGGTCCGTCTCCCGTATCGTCTCCAAACAGGGATATTGCATTGCCCCATACCGACGAGCGTTTGCCGTTACCGATTCAGCCCGAAAGGCAACCTGTCGCCGCAACTTCCGATGAAATTTTCACCGAAGACCTGAAGGCGGTCGCACGGTATCTCTGGGACGATGGTTCTAACGCCGACAGCGGGGATTTTTTTACCGTTATACGTGAAGAATTGGACAATATCGCTGCAGCCATTGAGGCCGATCGCATGGAAAGCGAGAGTGTAGCCCCCGAGCGATTCATACACGGCGCCAGCAGCGAAGACGCCCAGCAGCGTGCCCGTTCGCTTATTACTGCCGACTTTTGGAAGGGATAACAGACATAATGAAGCACCTGTCTTGTGTACAGTGGAACGGATTATTTGCGCTTGTCGTGGCGTTGTGCGCGACATTTTGTGTTGCCGCCTCGCCGACGGAGCAGCCGAAAACAGATATCTGGGAAGATCATCTGGTGTATCCGTTTGATTTGGTTGTGCTGACCGACCGCCAGATAGATCGGTTTTTGTCGCGTCTTTCAGAATCCAACCCTGCGCGTGCCGCCGACCTTGAGAAGATTCGCATTACCCATCCGCAGCAGTTTCGCTGGGAAATCCGCGACGAAATGGCCAGCCGCTTTTTTGGACGGACCGCCCTTTCTGACACGGTCGAACCGAGCCCGTCGATTCCAGCCGGTCCGCCCCCCGAGGTTGAAGATGCGGAACAGAAACGTTATCGAGACTTGATCGTCTGGCTTGAACAAAACTTCCCACAGCAAGCAGAAGAATTGAAGGCGAACCCGACGATATCCGAGTCGCGTCTGAATGAACTGTTCCGTCGCTATGAGCCGGTGATGCGTGCCGAGCGAAACAATCCGCCGTTGGCCGATGCCATGAAAGAAGACATTTCCGTTCAGATGCAATGCGATGCGCTGCTTCTGATCTTACCGTATGTCGATGAGCCGGGTCGGAATAGAATTATCCATCGAATTGATGAATTAACCGCAAAGCGGTTCGACTTGATCCTTCTCAAACGTCAGCTCCAGCACGATCAACTCCAACGCCGTCTCGAGCGTCTCGGCCAGGAGCTTGCCCGGCAAAACGAAGAGATTGAACTGCTCAAAAGCGGCAAAGACCTTGCCGTGAAAGATCGCGTCAATGAACTCGTCAAACGCGCCGACAATGCCGACTGGGATTGAATTGTCGTCTGTCTGGTATGCGGACGGTGTAAGGCAGGGGGGTGTTATGGCGTGTCAAGGATTTCAATCCGGGTTCGTCCGTTGATCCGATAACGGATCCCCCTCCAACGAATTGTTCGCCCGACCGCAGAGGACAGGATCACCGCCAACAGTAAAATCCCCCACGCCCAAAACCCCAGCCAGTCCGCCCGCTTCGCTGCTCGCATCGCGTCTTTTTCGGCCGGCAGCAGACGAACCGCCAGACGCTGCCGTACCACCGCCCGGAATATCTGACAGCCTAAAAACACGACACCCACGGCGACATACTCAACCCAAAATCGCGGCCGTGCCGCCAGTCCCCACACCGCCAGCGCCAGCCCTCCCCACAGCCCGACCACCGACAGCATCGCTCCGCCCAATCCGAACAGCCACAGCCGAAACGCATAGACCCGGGTAATAATGAACTGACGTCGCGCAAATTCCCACAGCCGTCGCCAGGTCATCGACTCATACGAAGCGATCATGCAGGCCGGCACAAACCGGGTTCGCAGTCCTGCCTTGCGAATCGCCCGGCTCAACGACAGGTCATCGCTGAGCGACTTCTGCCAAATGTGTTCGATGTCCAGCCGCACAAAATCCGCCCGCCGCACCGCCATCGACCCGCCCCAAG
Organism: Phycisphaerae bacterium; assembly: GCA_012729675.1. Classification (GTDB taxonomy): domain Bacteria; phylum Planctomycetota; class Phycisphaerae; order Sedimentisphaerales; family Anaerohalosphaeraceae; genus T3Sed10-213. Next base: position 30,040 of record JAAYCR010000026.1, read on the forward strand.
CCGGATTGAACCGCGTGTTGCCCAACAACTGACACACTTTGGCATTTATCGCCGACAGCGCCAGTGTCGCCAGATTGTTTGTCTGGGGCACAAACCACCGATACCCGCTGGCCAGCCCGATATGCGCCTTTCGCAGCGGCGCGACCAACCGCAGCAGCCAGTCCGGCTCCGTACAGGCGTCCGAATCTGCAAACACAAGCGCCTCGATCTCATCGGTGGTCTGCCTATACGCAAACAGCAGGTTGTGCAGCTTCTGGCTGCAGCCGGTTGTCGCCCCGGCCACCCATATTTTCACTTCTTTGGCCGAGGAACGATCCCGGCAGCTCGCAATCAGCCGCTGCAAGTGCGCATAGGCCGGGTCCTCTTTATCGGCCACCACAAACCACAGGCGATAGTCCTTATACGCCTGCTCGAAAAAGGACCGAATGTTCGCCTCAAAGGCCTCATCCAGCCCCTTGCACGGCACGATCAGCACGCACTGCGGCCGAAACGTCCGCTTGCGGTGGTATTTTTTCAGCGCGTAATGGTAATTGCAATAGACCTGTATGGTGAACAGGATTTCCACGGCAATCAAAACCGCAATCAGTATTTCAAGCCAGCCTATCATTATCTCGCCAAAACCCTTGTCTGCCCATTTTGAGCAGTTGACTTTTAATCTTTAACAGTTACTATCATTCCACTATAATGAAACCCGACAAAACTGCAACTGTATTTTGGAGTCAAACGATGGGTACGGACAAATCCGGGACAGGTTCAGGCCGCAAGGTCGGGGCAAAACCGCCCTCGCTATCTGCGGCACTGAGGGACAGTCTGCGCGACGGGTCTGACGTCTGTATCCTCAAAACCGGGTCTTTTTTCGCCGTGTTTGACGCCGCCGACTTTGACCGCGCCGCCGCGGCCGATTTTGTCGGACACATTGACGCCGTCACCGACGCAGCCCGTCTGCTCAAGAACGGCAACACCTGCTTTGTTACCGCCATCGATCGCAACGGCCGCGGGTACGTCATCAAACGTTACAACCCCAAAGGCTTCTTGCACAGCCTGCGGCATACCCTCAAACGCTCCCGCGCCCGACGCGGCTGGCTCAACGCCCATCGCCTGCTGTATCTGGGCATCCCGACGCCGCGTCCGGTCGGCTTTATCGAAGAATACGCCGGCTGCTTGCTCAAGCGTTCGTGGCTGATGACGGAACTGGCTCCGGGACCGAAACTGAAAGAGTATCTGGCCGACCCCGACATCACAAAAACCCAAAAAACCGAGGTCATCGACCGGGTCTTTGACATTCTCGAACGGCTCGAACAGCACCGTATCACCCACGGCGACCTCAAGCACGTTAATCTGATTGTTACGCCCGATGGGCCGACATTGCTTGATCTGGACTCACTGAAAATTCATCGAACCGGGCTTTTCTATGGGTATCATCGAAAAAAGGATCTTGACGCCTTCAATTTGACGGCTCCAGATTAATAACGGATGTGAAGTGGTGTGAATTTTAGCAAGAAAGAAATAGCAAGGAATGTGGAAACGGTCGAATAATTGGAAGCTGTTCTGATTTTACACAATACGTTTGGCGAACCGGGCGATACGCTGTATGAAAGCCGGGCGGGGGTGATGGACCAGGTGCGGGCCGTCGAGGCGGGCTGCGGGCGGTTGGGGGTCGCTTTCGAGACGGTTGCGGTTGCCGACCTGCGGCATTTGACGGCGGTATTGGACGGGCGACAGGAGAGGTTGGTCTTTAATCTGGCCGAGGAGTTTTTGGGCGATGTGCGGCAGGCGTCGTTTGTGCCGGGGGTCTGTCGGGCGTTCGGCAAAAGCTGCACCGGCAACGACACGCCGGCGCTGCTCTTGGCCCAGAACAAGATTCAGGCCAAGGCACTGCTGGCCGGCTGCGGCCTGCCGGTTCCGCAGGGGATGGTTGTTACGCCGGGCGACGCATTGGATGCCGCTCACCTGCCGGCCGGCGTGTATATTCTCAAGCCTGCTTTCTGTGATGCCAGTGAGGGTATTACAGCCGAGTCGGTCGTGCGACTGCCGGAAGAGAATGACAAGGCGGCGTATTTAGTTGCATCGCTGCATCGGGAATTTTCGCAGTCGGTGATCGTCGAGCAGTATATTCCCGCAAAGGAATTGAATGTGTCGGTGATTGAGACGGATGGAAAGCCGCTGGTGATGCCGCTGGCGGAGATTGATTTTTCGGCCTTTGCCGACGGGCAGCCCAAGATCGTCGATTATGCGGCCAAGTGGGACGCGGGGTCGTTCGGATTTCACAACACGCCGCGGAAGATTCCGGCGGACCTGCCCGCCGATGTGGCCGAGCGGGTGCGGGAATTGGCGAAGGCGGCGTGGGCGGCACTGGGCTGTCGGGACTATGTGCGGGTGGACTTTCGGCTGGATGAGCGGCTGAATCCATATATTCTGGAGGTCAATCCCAACCCGGACATCTCGCCGGACGCCGGGTTTGCCGCAGCGCTGGATGCCGGAGGGATTGCGTATGAGCGGTTTGTGGCGATGATGCTGGAGAACGCCGAGGGGCGAGTTGAGAATTGAGAATGAAGAAAAATGTATGAAACTTGTTTTGACATTTGGCAGTGCATATTTGAAATTTGAGATTTGAGATTTGAGATGAGATCGGAATATACGATTCGAAAAACAACTGCAGCCGACACTGCATTAGTAATGGATATTATCCGGCGGACGAAATTTTTCCGGCCGGTGGAAGAGACGATTGCCCAAGAGGTGCTGGATGATGCGATTGCCGATGCATCGTACCAATCGTATGTGATTGAGAAAGACGGGCACGTGGCGGGGTGGATATGTTTTGGCGTCACGCCGTGCACGCTGGGGACGTTTGACATCTACTGGATCGCGGTCGATCCGGATATCCAGCACGCCGGCCTCGGCTCGGGGTTGCTGACGTTTGCCGAACAGCAGATAGCGGCACAGGGCGGGCGGCTGATGGTGATTGAAACCTCCGGCTCCGAGATGTATCGTCCCACCCAGCGGTTCTATGAAAAGAACGGCTACCGGCTGGCCGCGTGCGTGGACGATTTTTACGCCCCCGACGATCCGAAGCTGATCTTTACGAAACAAATATAGGGGTTGAGTTTTTCCGAGAGTACGTTTTTTTCGTCGTTGGTTTTTTATCGTCGTCGGGCGACCAGGTGAAACAGGGCCATCGACTTATGCGTATCGTGTTTCAGGGCTTCGATGAGGATTTGTTCGGAGGGTACGTCCTTGCAGTTTTCGAGATTGCGCTGCCAGATGAAATCGGTTTCGGGGAGGATTTCGGCGCAAGTAACGCTGAAGTGTCCGGATTTTTCCCAAAAGCACTTCCACCACGGGACGGCGTGACAGCAGTACCATGGGTCTTCTTTGTCGTGGAAGAGGGTCTTGAGGTAGTCGGGAACGTCGTCGAGCGTGTCCAACTCGCGTGTAAAGCAGCCGTCGAGGATGCCGACGAAGCTGCCGGGTTTGAGGAATGTGGACAAATAGGATAGATAGCGTATAGTTATTGGGCAAAAGAGTCAATTTGTAAAAAGCAGTGCTACGCTAAATTAATCTGCCTGTCAAAACAAGCTTGATTACACCCGTTGTGAACAGCAGCGACAAAGCCATCGTACCTGCAATAAACGGTCTGCACTTGAACAGGTATGCCAGCATCCAATTCAGGAAAGCTATTCCTATCCCGATTGGAACATAAATTCGAAGCGTATAGCGAATAGATGATAAACCCGGGATACATTGCCACCCAAAATAATTTTCAAGTCTTGGAATGACATTGTACATCATAAAACCGACCAGGAAAAGATTGAATAACCAAGGCAGGTTATAAAGGAGTTTAATCTTTTTTAATGTCGTTTCATTCATTGTCCGGTATCCATTGCCCGATGACGGTACAGTCGGGTTTCGAGAGATTTTTGATAGCTTGTCCAGTTGCCGCCGTCGCCGAGGTCGTTTTCGATGAGGGTGGCGGTCTGGTTCATCTTGGCGTCGAGGTTGTCGATGTAGTTGACCATAAAGGCCTCCGGGGTGGCGGGCAGTTTGGGCGAGCCGAAGTCGTACTGGCCGTGATGGCTGACAACGATGTGCAACAGACTGTCGAGGATGGGCTGCGGCACGGGCGTGCCGTCCAGCGTCAGGGCGTCAGCCTTTTGGGTGATCAATAGTGAGCCTTGAATAATGTGGCCGAGCAGTTGTCCCTGGTCGGTGTAGCCGAACGCGATATTGTAGGACAACTCCTGCGTCTTGGCCATGTCGTGCAAAAAGATGGCGGCCAGAACGAGATCTTTTTGAATTTTGGGGTAGAGCGGGAACAGGACTTGGGCGACGTTGAGCATATTGAGCGTGTGTTCGAGCAGGCCGCCGAGGTAGGCATGGTGCATGGTCATCGCGGCCGGCGCGGCGCAGAATTTTTGCATCAACTCCTCATCGGCCAAAAAGGCCTCGGTCAGGCGTTTGAGATCGGGGTTTTGGGTGGTGGCGATGATGGCTTTGACCTGCTGGAACATCTGGTCGATGTCTTTGTCGGTGCGGGGCATATAGTCGGACAGGCTGACCGTCTCCGGGCTGACGACAACGACATCGTTGATGACGATTTGGAGAGTGCCCTGATAGAGTTCGCTTTTGCCGCGGATGCGGACAAAGCCCTCGCTGGGAATGGACTGGTAAAGTGCTTCGCTGGCCTGCCAGATACGGCTGTTGGCCTTGCCGGTCTTGTCGGATAAAAACATCGCGATATACAAATCGCCTTTGGTCGTGTGCCGAAGCACGGGCTGAGAGACCATATAGGTTTCGGTCAGGGGTTGGCCGGGCTGGATATCCTTGATAAACAAATGCGCCATCTTCTTCTCCAACATAAACTTGCGGCAATTTCGCAAGAGGTCAGCGGTTTTCACACAATTTAAACGTCAGAGGTCTTATATCACAAAAAAGACCCGCAAACAAGCCCAAACAGTCGATAATCGGGTATTTTTGCTCATGCGTATTCTTCCACCCAGTAAAGGCTATTGTCTTGTGCCGGCTGGGTGGCAACGGCTCTGCGCAGCAGACCGATGGGTAATTGGAGACTATCGTCTTTTCCCGGTACGGGATTGAGCATGGCGGATTTGGGAGAGAAGTTTGAGCTTGCCGCGGGCGGCGAGGTAGTTTTCGAGAAGCCGACTGTTCTGCTTGTCGTAGTACTGCAACAGGGCCATTTGGAGTTTTTTGTCGCTGTGGCCTTTGGGGATGACGATGGTCTTGCGTTTGGGACTGCGTCCCGAGACGAACATCGCCGTCGAAAGGGCCAGCGGCGCGGGAACGAAGTCCTGCACCTGTCGCGGCCGCCAGTTCCGCGCGATGAGGTACTCGGTCAGTTTGAGGGCGTCGTCGGCCGAGCAGCCGGGATGGCTGCTGATAAAGTACGGAATGAGGTATTGGTTTTTGCCGGCGCGGGCAGAGGCCTCGTTGAAGCGGGCCTCAAATTCTTCAAACACTTCGAAAGCGGGTTTTCGCATCAAGCTCAGGACGTGCGGGCAGTAGTGTTCGGGGGCGACCTTGAGGTGTCCGCCGACGAAGTGAGCGGCCAGAAGCCGCATATAGTCCGGGCTTTTGATGGCCAGGTCGTGGCGGATGCCGGAGGCGACATAGCTTTGGAGTTTTCGCTTTTGACCGGATTGCCAGCTCAGCACACCTTCCATAAGTTCGATGAGGCGGGCGTGGTCGGCGGGCAGTTTGGGGCAGGGGGTGGGGAACAGGCAGCTATCGCGTCCGCAGGTCGCGGCATCAGCACAGGTCATGCCGTACATATTGGCCGTTGGACCGCCGATGTCGGGAATCGTGCCTTTGAAGTCTCGATGTTGTGCGATCCGGCCTGCTTCGGCCAAAATGGAATCTTGGGAACGCGAGGCGATCTGTTTGCCCTGATGGAAGTAGATGGCGCAAAAGCTGCACCCGCCGAAGCAGCCGCGATGGGTGGTGATGCTGAAACGCACCGGTTCCAGCGCGGCGATGCCGCCGTCGCGGTCGTATATCGGATGGGCGCTGCGGGTAAAGGGCAGCGCGTAGAGCGTGTCGAGGTCGGCTTCGGCAAGCGGCGCGGCAGGGGGGGTCACGACGATGCGTCCGGGGTCTTGTTCCTGAATGACGGGTTTGCCGCCGGGATGTGCCTGCTTTTGGTAGGCAAGCTGGAAATCCATAAACAGCTCGGCTTTTGTTTCGAGTGCTTCGCGGCCGGGCAGCGTGACGGCGTTGTGCGGCGGGGCAACATCGCGCACAACACGGTAGGCAATGCCGGGGATGTCGGTCATCGCATCAATGCTGCGGCCTGCCGCCAGCCTGCGGGCGATTTCCAGCGTGGCGTGTTCGCCCATCCCGTGGATGAGCAGATCGGCCTTGGCATCGACGAGGACGGAGCGTTTGAGGCGGTCTTCGACGTAGTCGTAGTGCACCAGTCGCCGGAGACTGGCTTCGAGGCCCCCCAGTACAATGGGAACGTCTTTGAAGGCCTCGCGGGCACGGGCGGCATAGACCAAGAGCGGCCGGTCGGGACGCAGATCGGTGCGTCCGCCGGGACTGTAGATGTCCTTCGGGCGGCGGTGCCCCATGGAGGCGTAGGCGTTCAGCCGAGAATCAATACAGCCGGAGGTGATGCCCCAGAACAGCCGCGGCCGCCCCATCGCTCGGAACGGCTCGACGCTGCGCCAGTCCGGCTGGGCCAGAATGGCGACACGGAAGCCATGATGGGTCAGCCACCGGCCAATGAGGGCCACGCCAAAGGACGGGTGATCCACATAGGCGTCTCCGGTGACAAGGGTGACATCGGGCGCATCCCAGCCCAAGGCGTCGATATCCGCTCGACTGACGGGTAAATAGGTTTTTATATTACCATTGAAAGACAATAAGTATCCTTTTTTTGGGCCTAAATTCAGATTCAATATTGACAATCTTGACAGTTTATACAACAAAGTCATGTTTGTCGAGTGCGGCGCATGTTTTTAGGCTGGCGAAAGCCGGCTTGTCGCGTCGATTTGGGGGCCTGTAGCTCAGCGGGAGAGCAGGGGACTCATAAGCCAATCCTGCGTCCCTAACCCTTTTTAAGAAAAAGGCTTATATGTGACTTTTGAGTCAATAATAAGGATTTCAAGTCAGTAACAAGTCAACCGAAACGTTATTATCAGGTGGTTTGCAACTGGCAACTGACGCAAAAATGACGCAGGTTTGGTTACCCTGATTTCACTCAATCGCTTGACTTTTTACTTTCTCGGCCTAAGCGTTCACAAACAACTGGTAGCGTTGCTCGAACTGCAACCGGAGGCGGGCGATGAGGATGTGGTCGCCGAAGCTGAGCGGCATCAGTTCGTTTTTCGAGAGTGTCACATCGTTGACAAACACATCCGTAAGGTCTGTGAGGTTGTCCAGATTAAATCGCCCGTTCATATAGAAAATCCCCGCGTGAACCGGCTCCAGACCTCGATCCTCAAAATATAGCGAGCACTCCGGCGCCGAGCCCATGTTGCGGCCCGATATCACTCTCAAGCAACTCTGTGAGCAGGTCATTCGTTTCAAGAAAACAGAGTGCAAAGCGGCCACCATGGATGGCTACGAGATAGTCAAACAACAATTGTGTGCTTACTTTGGACCCAACACTAAAATCACTACCATCAACAAGCAAAAGGCAATGGAGTTTCTCTCAACCCGAAAAATCACATTTTCTACCCACCTGAAAGCAGGCAAGACAGAACTCTCTCCCTGGGGCGCAAAACTGTTCCTCAAGAATGGGTCAGTATTTTTCAATATGGCTGTCGAGTGGGAATACATCAAGAAGAATCCCTTCGCCAAAATTAAACTGTCCACTCCAATCAGCCATGACTGGCATTTCATTACGCATCAGGAATTTCAAGCACTCCTGA
>JAAYCR010000027.1 GCA_012729675.1 Phycisphaerae bacterium
GCAAAACTGGCTACCAGAAAAGCGTATGGCTTTAAGAGCTTCAAAACGCTGGAATTGGCCTTGTATCACAATCTTGGTGCATTACCGGAACCGGTTGAAACCCACAAATTTTTTTGAAGAGGCTTAAATAATAATCATAAAACTTAAATCCTTTGCCGATCACGTTGTCCGACAATTCTATCCACAGCGCAGGTTTCCCGTAAGCGTGCGCAAAGATGATCCCGTGAAGCGAGGAAGAAAGAATCGCTTCACACGCATTCAATTCAGCAAAAAAACTTTCCGGCGGAGAAAAAGGATTGATGATTTTAAGTCCCTTTATTCTGCACCGTTGGACCCATGCGGAATCGAAATCTACATAATGAGGAATAAGGCCGATTGTCCTGCTGCATGACCGGACGCTTTGAGGATAAATGAAGGGCGCCAGAATTCCGGGGTCGGCGTACAAATGCGGATGTGAAAGACCCTGCTGATCCAGGAGATAACCGGTCATGGGGCCGCGTACGCAGTTCACCGATTGGGGCGCGATGCGCAGCAAGTATTCAGGTTCATTCGAAATATACCCTGCACCGCAGACATACGAGTAAGCATCCGCGAACTGTAAAATACTACCCACGAGAACAATATTGGGAACATTTAATTCGGTATCTCCATGAGGAACCACATTGGGCGAGAAATAATACTGCGCAACAGCCAATGATAACCTATCTCCAATATTAGGCTCATGGTGATAGTACTTCAGGTTTACCGATGATAGCATCTTAACTCTCTATGAAGATAATATTATGCTGTGTTGTTATTAAGGCTACAATCGTCATCTAAGTTTTCCCGCATAGGTGCCGAGGGTTTTGAGGCCGTCTCGGATTTGGTCGAGTTTGTCAGACACGTCCTGCCGCTGGGAGGCGATGATCAGGGTCAGTTCGCGGTAGAGCGAGCGGATGCGGGCTTTGGTTTCGCTGTTTTCGGGCTGTTTGAGGTATTCGGTGCGCATCAGCTCAGCGGCGACGGGTTCGGATTCCTCGGCCATAGCAACGGCGGCATCCAGATCGTAGGTTTTGAGCCGTTCGATCTGACGGCCGAGCAGTTCTTCGAGGTAGGCCGCGGTCAGGGCCGGGCCGTTGTCGGTGGTGGACTGGGTCATTTACGGACTCCTGTGTGCTGTGCCTGCGTATGCTCGACGTCTTCGAGCAGGTTGCGGGCGTCGGCGTTTTCGGGTTCAAAGACGAGAATATCTTCCAGCAGCCGCTGTGCCTCCTGCGGCTGGTGCTGCTTGACATAGAGCGTGGCCAGACAGAACATCACGGCCGTATCGCCGGGGTGCATGTCCAGATACACATTGAGATAATCGATGACGCGGTCGAACGATCCCATCTGGCAGGAGACCTGAAACAGCCCCAGCAGGGCGGTCAGGTTGTCGCCGTCCACGTCGAGGCTCTTGAGGTACGCATCGAAAGCGGCCGACAGATCGCCGGTCTGCTGGCGGATCATCGCCAGCCCCGCCCAGGCGCGGCTGCTGTCACGGTTGAGCCGCAGCGCCACGCGGAAGGCCAGCTCTGCGTCGTCCAGTCGGCCTTCCTGCAGGGCGATGACGCCTGTGCCGACATACGGGGCGTCTTCGTCCGGGCCGAGCGTGGCGGCCTTTTCGTAACACTGCCGGGCCTGGTCATAGTCACCCAACTGGGTATAGCAATCGCCCATGTCACGCACCAGCTCATAGTGCTGCGACCAGCCGTGATCCGGCATGTGGGTCTTTAGGACGTCCATACAAGGGTCTCCTGTTGTCGGGATAGTGTGGGGTCTGTCGTTTGGGAGTCTTTGGCAGCCGCGGCAGGGCGGGCGTGGGGGTATTCAATGTGGCGTCCGTCCAAGATTTCTTCAGCCCGCCGAAAGAGCGCAGCGGCTGCTGCGTAGTCGCCGAGCTTTTGGCGGGCGCGGCCCTCGATCATCAGCCGGGCGACAGTCGGACGGATGCGGTTCAGGTGGGCGGCCAGCGTCGCCGCCGATTCCCATCGGCCGTGCTGAAAGAGGGCGTTGGCCTTGAGGGTTTGCATCCAGAGGGCGTTGTCGAATCGTTCGGCGGCAACGTCGTAAAGCTGCGCTGCCTGGATCCAATTGCCTTCGCGCCCCTGCTGTGCGGCGATATTGATCAGGTTGTCAAACTGGAACGGGAAATCTCTGGCGGTCGGTTTCTTTATCGTGATGCCGGCGGCGCGAATCGATTCCGCAAGCGACAGGTGCGGATTTTTCAGCCGTACCGCGGCCAGTTCCTCGGTGCGGAATACCCCGCCCCAGTGGTCGGGCGTTGCCTCGACCAGTTCATAGCCGATTTGGCGCTCGGAGGTTTCCATCAGCGGATACAGCGACCGCTCGAAGAAGGAGACTTCCGCCGAAGGGATTGGTATCCCGTCGGGAACAATCGCAACATAATTGCCTTCGCAGACCTTCAGCACGGCATCTGTGCGGGCTTCGGGGCCGGCTCCTTCAGCGACCGCGACCGGCACCACATTGGGCACATGGCTTTCGAAGCGGGCCTGCTCGGTCGGCGAGAGGGGGACATAAAATTGGTTGGGGTAATAACAATGCGACCACAAATCGCGCACCCTCTGGGCGGGCGATTCGGCGCCGGTCAGAACGATGGCCGACAGGTCGTTCATGCACGGCCAGGGCTTTTTGGGCCGGGTGCTGCGGATGGCCAGCACGTTGAGAAGGTAGTCATTGACGTTCTTGCGGCGCTGGATCGAGATGCGGTCGCAGTCGCCGACGGGGGCGTAAAATTCGCCGGTGACGATGGGGACATGCAAAAAATCGGTAAAGAAACACAGCCGTCGCGTCAAGTCCCAGTCGATCATTACGTTGAGATTTTCGTTGTACGGGCCGGTCTTGTCGAGCAGGTCGCGCCGATGCAGCAGGCTGACGTGCAGGGCGTGGTTGAACTGGAGCATCAGCATCCGGTCGAAATCACGGCTGATCTCCACATTTTTGGCCAGCACGATCCGCCGCCCGTCGGGCATGACGCGGCAGTGCGCCTTGTACAGATCGCCATAGACGACCTGACAGCGATCCTGGCCGAGCATCGCATTGAGCAGCGTCTCGACGTGGAAGGGGTAAAACTTATCATCATCGCCGAGATAGCAGACGTATTCGCCGCGCGCCCGGCTCAGGGCTTCGTTGAAGGAGTACGGCAGGCCGCGATTTTGGTCGCGGTCGATGAAGGTCAGGCGCGGATCGTCGAGGTATTCGGCGATGGCGTCGCGGACGGGAAGGCCGCCGTCGCGGACGAGGATAATGTCAAGATTGGTCCAGGTCTGCGTAACGATACTGGCCAGCGCCTCGGCCAGATAGCGCGGGCGGTTGTACGTGCTGATCAGCACCGTCACAAGCGGACCGTGTTGTTCTGTGTTAACGCAATTCATTCAGGACAGACCTCAAGCGTCGCCGAAACGGATGGCGTATCGATTTCGCCTTTCGGCGACCCCGACGACGGCGACAGGCGCCGTTTCTTTCGTCGGGTTATCCGCCGACCGAGAAAGGGACGGAGTCGGCGTCCTCCTCAATCCAGTCCTCGGCAGACAGGCCGTTGGCGTGATTGTATTCAAAGGGATCCGTTTGCCGCGTAGGGTCGTCATTGGTGGTGAACGATGCGGAAGGGCTAAGCTCAACCCCTCGTTCTCTGTGGTCTCTGAGCGAGCGTAGTTTCTCTGTTGCCGCCAAAGCCGCCGCAGCGATTTGTTCGATGGAGCGTGTCGGCGGCGGCGGGCAGGGCGTCACAGCGGATGTCGCGGGCAGTTCGGCATGGGGACGATTTCTAAGGGGTATTTCACTTTCCAACTGGAAGATAAGATTAAGGGCGACTTGTTCAAGCCCGCACTGGCTATACGCCTGTTCGACCGCGGCGCGGTGTTCGGCGGCGTCGTAAGGGGCGTTAAGCACGTGATCGCAGAAGTCTTCGGCCAGTGTGAACAGATAACGGCCATCCAGCCGTTCGGCGGCGCCGGGGAAGGTATGGATGATCGGTCGCAGGCCGGCGGCCATCGCCGACCAGACCGCGTCAAGGCCGGCCCCGTCGATGGATGTCGATACGATGTAATGTTTGTCCTTGAGCCATTTTTGGATGTTTTGAACCGGGCCGTCGATAAAGACGACATTGTCCAGATCGAGCGTCTCGATCATTTGCCGCAGATAGCGTTCGGTGGCCGCGTCCGCAAAGTCCCCGGCCAGATGCAGCCGTGTGTCCGGGTCCAGATAATGCAGTTTCTGGAAGCACATCAGGGTAAACATCGGGTTGCGTCGAGCGTCCCACGGGCCGACGGCGGCGATGCGTTTGCCTTTTTTCCGTGGGATAAAGACACTGTTTTCCGGATTGGGAATCGGCTCGGCGTTCAGGAGCCGCAGCGTGGTCGGCAGCGTTCCGATCTGCTCGACAAACAGGGCCTTGAGGTCGCCGCCGCCGCAGAAGACCACGGTATGCACGGCCGGCCAGTTGACCGTCTTGATTTCGGGGGCGAGAATGTCCTGTGCGTCGAGAATCGCCACACGCCGGGTCTGAGAGGTCTGAAATGAGGCGTTGGCCAGCGCTGGGCCGCAGCCGAAGAACAGGGCGATATCCGTGTCGCTCGGTATCTGCGCGGCCGGATGCGGGGAGTCGTCGAGTACCGTCAGCGAAAGACGCTGCTGTAAGGCCTCCGTGAGCGACTGGGTCAGCACCGACCGGCGGCTGACGATGAGGGTCATCCGGACGCGGTGGCTGCGAATGACCTCCAGCATCGGCCTGAGTATCTCCTGTTCGGGACTCATGCGGAGCGATTGCAGCAGCAGCTCGACCGCCGGGCCGAGCAGCTCCTGCCGCAGCAGGGTGTCGGCGGTGCGGTTGAGCAGGTCGGCACTGAGCAGTCCCATCGCCTGCAACTGATCGAACAGAGCCAGTGCCCGGGCGGGCTGGTTTTCCTGCAGGTACGCCTCGCACAGATTCCAATAGACCTGCGCCTGTTGGTCGCCTTGGCAGCATTGGGCGGCTTTTTCGTAGCAGGTTATCGCATCCCGTCCGCGTCCCATGCAAAACAGGATTGTCGCGGCGTCGTTGAGGGCCTGGCCTTCCAGCGGGCGATGGCGCAGGTACTTAAACATCTTGGCCATTGCCGGTTCGTAGCGGCCCGCCTCGGCCAGCGCCGATGCGTCGTTGTACAGTTCTGTAAGCTGTTGTGAATCCATTCGGATACTCCCATGCTAAAAAATAAAGACAACCATTCACGTACTGATAGTGTGCAAATCGCGTGCCTGTACAGAAAAACAGCCTTATTAGGCCTTCAAAACGTCTTTTGGGGCGATTGGTACTGCGGATGTCAAGTTTTCAGACGGCCAGCGCTGACAGCCGGGACAGTCTTTTCGCACCAACGCTCAATTGCGGCGTCCACGGGTATTTCTCAAACGTCACAAGGAGTTCGTTGATACGCAAAAGCTGCTGCGATAACGCATAGCGCCGCTCGACAAAGGCACGATAGGATTCCGAATCGTAGTCGGTCCGGCAAATCAGGCGGCAGAAGTCGTCGGGCGTGCTGAACAGCCACTGCGTGCCGAACGTCTCATCGGCGCCGGGAAAATGATGAATCGCCGGCTTGAGTCCGCAGGCCATCGCTTCCAGAATGCCCATCCCCTGACTTTCAATGACGCTGGTGGAGACGATGATGTGTTTGTCGGCCAGCCAGCCGGGAATGTCGGATTGAAAGCCGTCATAGATGATATTTTCGTTCAGTCCCAGTGAGCGTATCGCATGCTCGACATACTGCCCAAGCAGCGGATCCTCCATTCGACCGGCGATAAAGAGGCGATACTCGGGATCGACCGCCTTCAGTGCCGCCATACAATAGAGCAGCAGCATCGGGTTTTTAACCATTCGGAGGTTTCCGACAAATGCCAAATTTTTTCCGGCTTGACGCGGCGTAAACGGAATCGCCTCAAGATCGACGCCGTTGGGAATCCGCACCACCGATGTTTTGGCGGCGATATCGCCCACACGATCATTCATCGCCTTTACGACATACGAATTGCCGACGGTGATGAGCGTATCGACCGCGTCCCAGCGAATCTGTGAAGGATAGCATTCATACGCCTCATAGCGGTGCAAGCGCACAATCGTCCGGCAGACTTTGGGCATTTTCGAGGCCTCCGCGGCCAGATTGGTGGCCCACTCGAACCAAGAAACATCACTCCACCGCATCAGTTCGTGTACGTCGGCGGTTGTCTTGCCGTCGAAGATGCGCACTGGATACCGGCGGCGGGCATACGCGATAATGTCCTTCAAAAAGGTGTCGCCGTCGCCGCCGACAAAAAATGCGATTTTGGCGCGTCTGTCGCGCAACGTCTCCATTTGTGTCTCAAGGACGGCGGCATCGGATAACACCGCGCACCCGCGACACAACACATCCATTGCCGAGGCCAAATCGTTCTGTGCGCAGAACGCCTGGGCGCATTGCCGAATCAGCGTCGCATCGAGCAGGCCTTCGCGATGCAGCGTTTCTGTCCACTGTACGGCGCGGTGGGGCTGCCCCGTTGCCACATACGCCATCGCCAGATTGCCAAAGGCCTTGGGTGGACGATGGGTCAGCTCCGCGGCCCGGCGAAAATACCGCACCGCCTCGTCTATGCGGCCCTGGGCATACAGGACAGACCCGGCGTCGTTCCAGGCATGGCCGTTATCGGGATGCCGCTCTAAATACGCCGCAAAATGGTCCAGCGCGGCCTGCGTATCGCCGGCTCGCGCCCGGTTCAGCGCCTCTTGATGCAGATCAGTCGTCTTCACGTCATGTTCCTTCCGTTGTGCGTTAACTGAGAAAATCCAGCAGCGACATCTGGAACATCTTGGACGCGACATTCAGCGACATTTCGTACAGCACCGAATACCGCGCCAGATCAATCGCCACCTGAGTCACGTCGGCGTCATACAAACGGCTGATGTCGTCGTCGGTGTTGCCTTTCATTTCATAAATACTGTCTCTCAGGTTGGTCAACGACTGAAGCCGTCCGCCGACAATCGGAAACGCCCTGACGACTCTGGCATCCACCGTTTTCATCTCGTTGGTGGCATTGTTGAGCATCGCAATCAACTGATTTTCCGGAATATTGTGTTGATTTTGCAGCAGATCGCGTGCCCCGACCAGCATGGAGAACATATCGTAGGTGTCGGTCATCTGAATCGGTTCGGTTCCGGCCTGCGTGATTGCGGTCGCGTCAATATAGAGCACTTTGCCGGTTTCGGTGTGAATGACCGGGACGTTGGTCTCGGAGCCGTCCACCTCCACCCACGACGCGCCGCCGTCAATCGACAGGCGGTATCCGCCGGGCGTCTCTTCGACGGTCAAAAACACATCGCCCCGCACACTGTGGTTTCCCGTGCCGGCGGCCGCTCCGGTCGCGCCGTAAAAAACGGCCGTTTGCGGCACGCCGCCGCCGAACAGTTCATCGCCCACCAGCAGGGCCGACATGGCCATGTCTTTGACCACCTCAACTTTCTGTTCTTCGGTGCTGCCCTGATAGAAGACGCGGGTGATCAGGCCGTCGCTGTCGCGCTCGACCCCATAGGGCGGCGTCCCGGATGAAGTACCGCCGAACAGGTACTGGCCCATGCGTTCGGTGTTGCACAAGGCGATCAGTTGTTCCAGAGCGTTGTTGATGTCGGCGGCCAGAGTACTGCGAAGCTGCGCGCTGGTTGTGCCCGACAGCGTGGCCGTCAGCGATTCGCGTGCGCGCGACAGCTCGGCACTGATGCTCTGGATGACCGAGGCACTTAAGTCCAGAATGCTGATCGTCTCGTCGAGGGTTTTCAGATACTGGTCTTTCGTGCGGGCTTCGCTCTGGAGCGACAGGATAATGTTGGCCGAAGCCGGATCCTCCGAGACGCGAAGAATTTGCAGGCCGGTGGCGGCTTTCTGCTGCAGCGTTGCCAGCTTGGACGAGTTGGCCGAGATCGCCCAACTGGACATTTTGTAAATGGCATCCAGCGAATAACTCATACAATCTCCCTAAGAGATCAGCGTTAAGATTGTTTTTTGGGTTTCGGTAATGACATTGGTAAAATGCGCCATCGCCTGAAACATTCGTTCATAGAGCATCATCAGACTTGCTTGGTCGTTGATATCGACGCCGCTGATAACCTCGCGCTGCTCGGTGAGGCTGCGCAGCACACCGTCGGTGTTTTCAAGCCGCATGGACGTTACGGAAATCTGGTTTCCCACGCCGACGGCAATTTGACGATAATAGTCCTTCATTGTATGGGAGCCAAGCGCCGTCATGGCTCTGTCTCCCAGTTTAGCCAAGAGTACGGCGTTGCTGTTGCCGTTCAGATCGGGGCTGCGGCTCGAGGCGATATGTCGGCCGGTGTCTTTGACATAATCGCTGACCTCAATATTGGCGGCGGACGAACCGGAAAAGAAACAATTGATGCCGACGGCGGCCAAAAACCCCGTCGGGTCAGAATCGGCCAGCGCCTCAATGCTGAACTGATCGCCGTCGTTCAGATAGCCGGCACTGGTGCCGTCGATACCCAGTGTGATGCGGATTCCGTTGCCGATCAAAATCGGCTCGCCGGGCGTATAGTCTTGTCCGATGTTGACCGTGGTGACGGTCGCGCCGCTGCCGTCGGTTATGGCCAGTTCCATCACCCCGTTGCCGATGGCCAGGGTCTGGCCCGGCGGCGCCGTATTGACGGTAACGGTATAGGTCTGGTTGGCCGTGCCGGTATAAATGCCGGACATCCGAATCTTCGGCGGCGATTGATTTGCCGCCGGCCCCGCTCCGGCAAGAGGGTTGGGAACCGTCGCGACGGGCGTTTGACGGACGCCGGGCAAAAAATCGAAGGTATAGCCGGTGTCGGCCACGATCTGAAGCCGTCCGCTGCTAAAGCTTGTGCCGCTTAGGCCGTCAAGGGCCGCCAGGGCGGTGGCGATTTCCTCAATCGTGCTGTTCTCCGAAACAGTAACGCTGCGGCTGACGGTTTGACCGTCCGGATCGGTCACACGGACGTAAAACGTCCCTGCCGTGATCGGCGGCTCGATCTCCGAGACGAGTGTTTGTGCCATGGTCCAGCCGGACAGACTTGTGAAAGCCCCCTCCTGGCCGACGCCCTGAAGATGTATTTTGTTGGTTTCGGTGATGATCGTTCGAGCCAGCAGATCCATCCGATCCTGGATATCGTCAAGGATTGTATTTCTCAGCTCAAACAACCCGCCCAGCTTTCCACCCGCGATCTGCGTACTGTACGCGTCTCCATCGACCGTTCGAAGACCCATCAAGGACGCTTGTCCGTCATTGACCAGCCCAAGCTCGACCGCGGCGCTCTGCGACCCGATGACCAGCGAAAGATCGGAGGCAACAATATCCACCATTCCGTTATCGCGTTCATGGGTACGGATGCCGACCAAACGGCCCAATTCGGTAATCAATCCGTCGCGCTGATCGAGCAGATTGTTCGGATCGTAGCCGCGCATCAACTGATTATAGACTTCTTGATTCATTTCAGCGATCTGTCGGGTGAGCAGATTGATACGCTCTGCCGCCGCCAGCGATTCGGAAAAGGCCATCTCATTGGTATTGGATACCATCGTCGAGATGTTATTCATATACGTGACCATCGCATTCGCATTCGAGAGGACGTCGCTTTGCATATTCACATCCTCCGGACGCAGCGACAGGTCCTGAAAGGAGGCGAAAAATTTGTCCACTGCCGTCGTCAGCCCGGCGGTGGTCAGTTCGCCGAAGGCGCTTTCGATGGTGCGGAGCATTTCCAGTTGGCGATTCATCGCCGCCAGCGACGACTCCTGTCGCAGGATTTCGGATTCCAGCACCGCGTCGATTTTTCGAATGACGCCGGCGTAGCGCACACCCTGGCCGACCATCGCGCCGTTGGAATAGGCATCCGCTTCCGGGCGCAGGTCGATCTCCTGACGATGATAACCCTCGGTCGCGGCATTGGCCATATTATTGCCGATGATCGTCAGTGCCTTTTGGGCCGCATGGATGCCGCTGATGCCGATTTCGTATCCGGCCATGACTGTTTAACTCCGTTCCATTAAAGTTTCACACTGACAAGTCCGCGGTGGACGTCCCATTGATTGCGGCCCTGCTGATCATACGTCTGTGCCTGCTGATTTCTACCGAGGATGGCCGCCAGCAGTTCCCGATTGCACCGGGCGCATTCCCACAGCAGCATCTCGGTTGCGTTCAGTTCATTTTCAAATCGTTGTGCCGTTTCGAGCAGTGCCGTTTGTTTTTGGCGCAGCGTTGCCCGCATGTCCTCTTCGACGCACGCACTGAGCCGTGTCAATGTCACCGGTGCTTGCAGGCCGTCAAAGACATCCAGCAGCCGCTGTTCGATCGACCGCTGTTCGGCGTCCATCTGGCGCCTCCGGTCGGCGTCCTGCTGCACCTGTTCGAGAAGCTGTGTCAGGGTCGCCTCGTCGCGGCGAATCACGGCGGCGCGCAGCTCGCCGAGCCGGGCCAGCGTCTCCAGCAGTTCGGCCTGCCGTGCGTCCAGAAACACCCCTAATTCATCCATTAACGCCTGCTGATGCATCGTGTCATCCTCTGTCATACGCGTTGATCCAATTGACCGCCCTCGGCGGGATACTTCCGCGGGTCGATACCCTGTGCGGTTGCCAGATCGTTATAAATGGTTTTCCAGAATCCCAAGCCGCCCTGGCTGCCGATGTTATCGGCCATAAACGACCAGTACAGGCTCTGGATTTGTTCACCCGATTCGTCCTCTTCGTCAAACGAGCCGTAATCGACGGACTCTTTCATTTGTTTGAGAATCTGATGCAAAAAGATCGTCTCAAACTGCTGCGCCGTGGACCGAAGCTGTTCGGCGGTTCGGGCATCGTCGTGCGGCATAATCGGATCGACCGATTTGAGCGTCGGCTCCGACGTTGGCCGCATCTGATTCAGTAATAAGTTTGTTATCTCCATATCTCGTCATTCATCAATAGACAATCGTCAATTTGTTTACATCATCTCAAGCCGGGCCTGCAAGGCGCCGGCCTTGTTCAGGGCATCGAAAATCGCAATCAGATCGCGCGGCGACGCCCCGATGGCGTTCAGGGCGTTGGCCAGCTCTTCGACCGTAACGACGCGCGGCACGCGAATCAGCGCGCCTTCCCGTTCCTCGACGGCGACGGCGGAGTCATCGACAATGGCCGTCGTCGCCCCGTCGGTAAACGGGGTTGTCGGCTGCGAGACTGTTTTTTGCTCACGGACGCGGACGACCAAACTGCCCTGCGCGACGGCGGTTTCCGAAATCCCGACATTGCCCCCGACGACAATCGTTCCGGTACGCTCATTGATGACCACGACCGCCTGCATATCGACTTCCACATCCATTTGCATAATGGTATCGACAAAGGACACCTGCTTTTCAATGCCGATGCTGTCGGGAATCCGTACTCGAATCGTTCCGGGGTCGGGCGCATACGCACAGTCGGGATACTGACGGTTGATGGCCTGACGAATCCGTTCGGCGGTGGTAAAATTCTCATGTCGCAGCCGCAGGGTCACGATACGATGCTGGCCGACAATATCGATAAACCGTGAAAGCACCGGGCGTTCGACGTTTGCGCCGTTCGGGATGCGGCCGACAGTCGGATGGTTTTTGGCCGCGCGGGTGCCGGTTTGGCCTTCGACGCTCCAGGAGTTGGTCGAGATGGCCGCGACGCGCGCGATGGCATAGACCTCGCCGTCAAGACCTTTCAGCTCCGTCGCCAGCAGCATTCCCCCTTGAAGGCTCTTGGCGTCGCCCATCGCCGAGATGGTGACGTCAATGGTCGCGCCTTCCTGATCCCAGGGGCCCAACTCGGCCGTGACCATTACCAGCGCGATATTGGCCGACCGCAGATCGTTGGGGACAAATGTAATGCCCGCCTCGCGCCGCAAAAGACTGGTCAGCATCTGCGCGCTGGGCAGCGAGCTGTCGCCGGTCCCGTTGAGGCCGACCACCAGCCCCGTCCCCATCAGCGGGTTGCTGCGAATGCCGTGCACATCGACAATATCGCCGATCCGCGCCGCCGCCTGCGCACCCAAGCACAGCATCGCTGCCGCCCACAAAATCCGTCTCATAGACTTACACATCGTCTGCACTCTCTCTATCATCTACCATCTACCATCTACCATCTATCCTCTGACTTTTGACTTCTCAGAACGGCCAAATCTTATCCAGTACCCGCCCCAGCCAGCCGGGTTTGTTAAAGTCGTCTGTTACGCCTTCGCTGAGGGTAACAAGCTGAAAATTGGCCACCCGCTCGCTGTGGACAATGTTGCCGAAAGCGATGTCGCTGGGGCGCACAATCCCGCTGACCTGAATGGTCTGTATGTCGGCATTGATATCCCGGCTGCGTGTGCCGATGACCACCAGATTGCCGTTGGGATGAATATCCACGACGACGACCGTGATCGAATCTTCAATCGACCGCTCGTCTTTGTAATCGCTTTTGCCCTGAAGGCTCTTGCCGGATTTCAGATCGATATTGACCTCCGGCACCGTCGGCAGCACATGCTCAACACTGATATCCTTGGCCCCGACAGCAAGCTGGCGACTGGTGTTGCGGGACGCATCGCGTTTGACTTTGTTGTCCACCTTGTGGTCTTCGCTGATGATGATGGTCAGCAGGTCGCCGATCTGGTTGGCCTTGTCATCGGCATAGAGCGCCTTGCTGGTCGAGGTACGCCGCGCCCAGATGGAACTGGCCTGACACGTCGCAACGCTCATCACGGCTGTCAGGAGTATCGGCATCCAATTTGTTTTCAATGGCATCGATCTTCCTTTCAAAGAATGGGTTCGACAGTTCCGTCGGCCAGAACACGGCAGACAATCGTGCGTTCGTCAGGGCGCTGGCCGCGGCGTACGCGAATGATCTCGCCGACGCGGCCGTCATCCATTGCCTCGCCGGTGGCCGAAATTATAAGCGCGCCGTTGTCCAGACGTACCAGTACATTTTGCCGCCGACGAATGACAGTCGGCTGCTGTGTCGGTTCCAGCAGGGCGTCGGTGATGGCCGCCTCGGCGGCGATTCGCCGGCGCGTCGCCATCCCGTAGGGCACGACCCAGCCACTCGGCTCCGGCTGATCGCTGTTGACCGTCTCAACGCGGATATTTTCGCTGGTCAGCACCGTCCCCGGCATAAGTTCCTCCGCCGCGACAATCCGCCGGACGGCGTACCGGACACTAAAATAGACGTCCTCGGCTCCCGCGGGCCGGCCGTCCTGCAGGACAGTGACGCGGATTTTGCGGACGCCGCCGCCTTGTTGGGTATCCTCGGTCACCGCCAACTCTGCTGCACCGCCGTCGGCGCTGAGTACCAGCGGCTGCGGCGGACGAATCACGTTTAGTTCCGCCGGTTTGATCTCGGCCAGTCGATTTTCCAGATACCGCTGCGCATAAGCGACGATGCGGTCGGCCGACAGCGTGACTTCGTGCCGCCCGATGCGGACGGTCTCGGCGCCGAGCAATTGCACCTGTCCGGAACGAATGCCGCTGGAGGCCAGACGACTCAAAATCGTATTGCGATCCACCCGCAGCGCCTGGCCTTCGACGGCAAACGTCCCCAGTGAAATAGACCGGGCCTTCTCGATCAGGGTCGCTTCGCCGAGCAAGATGCCCACTGCCCCCAGTTCGGCCGAGTCGCCGTCCACACGCACCTCTTGCGGCAGATAAATGCGCAGCGGACGTTCCGTCGCGGCCATCGCGGAGGCGACAAGCAAGAGACTCAGCAGGCCTGTTTTTGGCACGATCCTCATAGCATTCTCCGTTATCTGGGCTAACGAATCAGTTGATTCAATTGCTGAAGCATATTGTCGCCCGTGCGAATTGCCCGCGAATTGATTTCATAGGCGCGCTGGGCGGTGATCAAATTGACCAGTTCGGTAACCATCTGCACATTGGATTTTTCGAGATAGTTCGACAAAATGGAGCCAAAGCCGTTTTCGCCCGGCGTGCCGGTAATGGCCGCGCCGCTGGCTTCGGTTTCCCGGTACAGGTTGCCGCCCTCGGCGGTCAGCCCGCCCGGATTGGGAAAGCGATACAACTGGATTGCCCCGACCACCTGCGTGCCGGTGGCGGTTTCTACGCTGACCGTTCCGTCCGGCGCTAAATCGACGGCCAGCGCATCCTCTGGAATCGTAATGGCCGGGGACAGTTGAAATCCGCTGGCATTGACCAACAGGCCGTTGGCGTCTTTCTGGAATGCCCCGTCGCGTGTGTAGCGTTCTTCGCCGCTGGGCAGCGTCACCTGAAAAAAGCCGTCGCCCTGAATCGCCAAGTCCAGTTCGTTGCCGGTGCCCTGAAGCTGGCCGACGGAAAAGGCCCGCGTCGTCGAGGCGGTGCGGACGCCGCTGCCGATCTCCACGCCGCTGGGCGCCGTGACGCCGGACGAGATTTCCCGGCTGGCCTGCTGGAGCTTGACATACAGCAGATCCTGAAAGTTGACCTGTTGACGCTTGTAGCCGTTGGTGTTGACATTGGCCAGATTGTTGGAGATCACGTCCACCATCGTCTGCTGGGCGTCCATTCCGGTCGCCGCGGTTGAAAAAGCTTTCAGCATCATTATTCTCCTGCGTTAGTGGCTATGGGGTTTTGGCAATATCCATCAGTGCCGCGGTATTTTCGCGGCGTTTGCGAAGGACGTTGATATTGGTTTCGTACAGGCGCGACAGTGTCATCAACCCGGTCAGTTCCTGCATCATTTGAACATTGGACTGCTCACGGTGTCCCTGACGCAGGCGGGTATTTGCCGCCGCGACGGGCGCCGCGTCTATCGGCGCGCGAAAGCAACCGTCGCCGGCAGGGGTCAGCATCGCGGTGTCCCGGCCGAAATCGACGATGCGGATGCGCCCCAGTTCCATCTCACCGGCACGCACGGCGCCGTCGGGGTCGATGTGCAGGTCGCTTTCCGGCACGGCACGCGGGATGACAATCGGGCCGTTCTGCCCGGCCACCAGACGGCCGGACGCATCGACAAGCTGGCCGAGAATATTGATCGTCAGGGCGCCGTTTCGGGTGTAGAGCGGCCCCTGCGGCGTTTCCAGGGCGATAAATCCGGCGCCTTCGAGCGCCACATCGAGCGGGTTTCCGGTGTTCGTCAGCGCCCCTTGCGAAAAATCAATCGCCCCTTCCGCGTTGATTTGCCCGTTGAGAAGGCTGCGTTCCTCGCCCAGCCGCTGCTGACGCTGCAACTCGGCGCTGAACGCATTGACGCGCCGCTTAAAGCCGCTCGTGGAGCTGTTGGCCAGATTGTGACTAATCGTTTCATACTCGTGCATCAGCGCCCCAAGCCCCGATGCGATGGTGTTTGACGATATTGTCATATTATATGATCTCCGCCAAAAGTTGACTGTTTTCCGCTTCGGCTTCCGCTCGCGTCCGACCGGCAAGCTGGTTGGTGATGCGCACCAGCTCATCAACGGCTCGGTCGCCGAGTCCGCTCAGTTCCACGATCACGGCGCGATCAGTCGGCGTTTGCCGCACATCGCGGACCTGTCCGATGTCCTGGACGATCCGCCCCGGCTCCAGTTCAAAGGCGACCAGCACCCGCTCTGCAATCGCCGGTTCCAGCTCGGTATGAATCCGCAGGCCGGGGCCGGAAATTTCGGTGATGTGGGCGTCAAAAAAAACCGGCGTAAACGCCCGCTCGTCCTCATCGCTGCGAAACACGGGAAATCGGGCGATCACCCCGTCTTTTCGCACGGCCACACGCGGAAACCGCCGCCGATTGACAAACCGTATGCGGTCGGAGTGATTCAGTTCCAGGCCGCGTTCCGTACAGGTCAGCGTAATCGCCTCAAATTCCCAGGTGACCGAGCCGGTATTGTATTGAACCGTCCAGACTTGGCCGCTTTGGCTGGCCAGCGGAAATTCCGGCGCGACCACCAACTCATACGGATCGTTGACGATGACCTCGGCGCGGATTTGTTTGGCCGTCTCTTTTCCGGACAGCGAAAGGCGCACCGCTTTGCCGACCGGAATATGCCGACTGCTCTGAACTTTTCCGCTGTGCGGCCGGCCGGCGGGCACCGGCTTGATATATCCGAGTTTCTGCTTAATGGAATAGACCGCCGCCTGAAGTTTCTTGCGATAGACCAGATTATGTCCGTCGGCAAAAACATCCTTCATCAGACTGGCCAGCCCGTTTTCAAACGCCTCCGGATGGGCGAAGATATCGTCTTTTTGCGGCAAACCGGAGCGCGCCGTGATGGCGTCAAGAATCTCGCGTTCCTCGGCGGTCAGATGCAATTTGTCCGACAGCGCATCGTAATTGTCTTCGATTTGCCGCTTTTCCTTCTCAATCCGCATTCGCCGCACCGCCAATAAAAGCACGGTCAGGAAAAAAATGAGCGACCAGCCCAACAGCACAAACCATTTGTCGGTGAACAGACTTTTCCCGCCGGTGTCAAGCTGCCGCATGGCCTGATAACGCTCATGCGGCGTCAGGTCACATAACAGACCCACGAGAACGGATTGTATCGCATACAACGGCATTTTTTTACAACGTGTTACCGAATCAGATTGGTGAGTTCACGCAGGATATCGGTGGCGACGCGAATGGTGCGGGCGTTGGCCTGATAGCCGTTTTGTGCCTGCATCAATGTTACGAATTCCGTCGCCATATCCACATTACTGCCTTCGAGGCTCTGGCCGCGAATCGTGCCGGCGCCGTTTTCACCGGCGATGGTCGAAACCGGTTCGCCGGAGTTGGCCGTCGGCGTATAGTACCCGTTGCCGAGCGATTCAAGGCCGTTCGGGTTCGAAAAAACGCCGAGCTGAAGCTGAGCGATGTCCAGTTTGACGCCATTGGAGAACATCCCAATGACCATTCCGGATTTGTCGATACTGACGCTGGACAGAGAGCCGGAGGCGTAGCCGTCCTGCGTCAGCGCCGCGGCGGTGGAGGTTTGTCCGGAAAATTGTGTCAGACCGGTAAATTCGCCTTCCGTCCCCAGATCGAATCGGATTGTCTGCGCATCTGCGGTCGGGTCGAAAAGGACGGAAATTTCGGGAACCGAAGAGGTGGGCAGACCTTTGTACGAACCGTTCGTATTGAATTCGATGCCGCTGATACGACGGTTATAACTGGTACCCCACGTCGGCTCAACCTCACCGCTGACGGACGAAATCACCAAATCCCACGTATTGGGTGTGTCGGTCTTGACAAAAACCCCCGTCAGCACATGCTGTTCACCCATGCTGTCAAACATCGTCACACTGAACGATTTGCTGTCATTGCCGCCGACAGTGGCGTAATTAAAGAACGTCGGCAGCGTCAGACTGTCCGCCCCGGCCGGATCATAGGACATCTGGGTCACTTGGGCCAGATTGTATCCCCGTTCGCCGGCGGTCAGGACAATTCTGCCGTTGGCGTCCAGCGAAGCCGTGCTGTTGTTGTACAAGGCGCTGATTTGGTCGAGCATATCCTGCATCGTCGCTCCTGCACCGGGCGCTGCGCCTGTCCAGGTGACGGCTTCATTGGTAAAGATCGTGCCGTCTTCTCGAACCCCCGAAATCAGGATCGTGCCCGTGTCGCCGACGCCCAGCGGCGTGGTCCACTCCTGGATGTCGGATAAATACGTATGGGTGCTGGCTGCGTTTCCGCCGGCGGTGGTAAAGGCGCTGTCGGAAATCAGTCGGTTGAAGGTCGCCTGATTGCTGTCCGCCGAAGAACGCAGGTTGCCGTTCATCACGATCTCGGTCGTGGGATTGGCCGGCATCGCGGTTCCCCAGGGGATTGTAATCGTCGCATCGCCCGTCTGCATCACCTTGTACCCGGTTGCCGGATCGACCAGTGTGTTCTGGGCGTCAATGGCAAACGAACCGCCGCGGGAATAGACCATCTGCTGGCCGCTGGACAAGACGAAATAGCCCGCCCCGTCAATCGCTACGTCGAGGGCCTGACCGGTCGAGGAGATATTGCCCTGCGTCTGGTTGCGGCTGATGCCGGAGACTTCTACGCCGGTGCCCGACTGCAGGGGGTTGGTGCCGCCCAGTCCGCCCGTCGGACCGGTCGCCCCCCGGATCGTTTGGCTGAGCAGCTCGGCAAACGTGACCGTATTGCTTTTATAGCCGACGGTGTTGACGTTGGCCAGGTTGTTGCCGGCCACATCGAGCATGGTCTGATGAGCCTTTAACCCCGATACTGCGGCTGATAATGCGGAACTCATACCGTATCTCCTGTAAAATGTTGTCTGGTCAAATCCTCTGGATTAATGCCTTATGCCTTCGACGGCGTCGAGCCGTACAGAAAAAGATTCGGTGCTCTCGGACAGATCCGGATGCGTGACCCGGCTTTCCACCTCGAGCGTTAGATGCCCGTGTTCGTTCCAGAATGCGCGATTGACCTTGCCGTCGAGCATTTGGGCGTAATCGTCATAATAAAATTCCACCGTCTTGCCGAGCAGCGACTTGGCGTAGTCCATCTGCGCCACCAGCATCGCCCCTTCAAAGCTGGTGTTCATCGACGCGATCGTCTTGTTCATCGCGCTGATGTTGTCGTTGGTCTTCTCGGACAGTTCAAGCTGGGAAAACTGCGCAAGCTGTGCGGCCATCTGCTGATTGTCCAGCGGCTCAAGCGGGTTTTGATGCCGCAGTTCCGTGATCAACAGATGCATAAAATCCAAACGTTGTTTATCCGCCGAAACCAATTCCATCAGCAGTATCCTTTTATCTAAACCGTCAAACGTTGGCGCGCGGGCACTATCCCGCAAACTGGAAGTAAGCAATTAATGTGCCAATGGCGGGAAGGCTTCGATTGAAACAGTTTTATCTTCTTTCTTATGAGAGACTTAACAAAACTTCAGACGGTGAGCGGGCTGGCTGGTGCGCGCACAAAATTCGGAAAGAGCGGCAAAAAATTCCGCACGTCTCGGATGGCGCCGCAGGCGATTGCGTCCGATAACAAAACGATTGACCCTTGGCAGACAAAAAAATTCATAAAATTCATCATTTTATTGGACCGTCCTATAAAAGATTAAAGGTTTGTATCAGATTCTGTCGAAACAATGTGTACTTTAATACGGAGCAGTACGAGAACGAGGACCCCCGTGTGAGATTGTAAACTATGGCTGTTGACAAAATTCTGCTTGTAGGAAAGCACTTTGAAGCACAACAATTGGTTCGTCCCTTTGCCGAGCATCTTTATGCCGCCGATGACGCGGGGGATGTATTACAGCAGGTCGGTATTCTTGAACCCGACCTGATTGTCTTCGACGCCGCGGTCCCGAACGAGGCGGTCATCCAGTCCATTCAATCTCTCAGACAGGCCGCCGCGCAAACGCCGGTTATCGTGGTCCGCACCGAAGCCCATAAACACGACGAGCAGTCGCTGCGTCAAATCGGCGCTCTCGATATCGTGTTCGGTTATGAAGACGTCGGGCGGCTGGGGGTCATCATCGATCGATTGGCCGCCGGCGAAACAGAGACCGACGACCGGTATTTTGTTGAGGATTGCCCTCCCTCGGTCAGCATCGTCGGCAAAAGCCAGGCCATCCAGCGCACTCTCCGAATGATTCGACTGGTCGCTCAAAGCGCCTGCAACCCCATCCTGATCGTTGGCGAAACCGGCACCGGCAAAGAACTGGCCGCTCAGGCCGTGCATCTGATGCGCCACGGCAGCGACAGCAAATTCGTCGCCGTCAATTGCGCCGCTCTCACGGCCAATCTGCTGGAAAGCGAACTGTTCGGCCACGTCAAAGGGGCGTTTACCAGTGCTGATAAGGACAAAATCGGCCTGTTGGAACTGGCCGGCAGCGGCACGATCTTTCTGGACGAAATCAGCGAGATGCAGCCCGACCTGCAGGCCAAACTCCTTCGCGTCCTTCAGGAAAAGACCTTCCGCAAGGTCGGCGGCACCGAACAGATCGAATGCAAAGCCACGATTATCGCCTCCAGCAACCGCAACCTGCTCAAGGAAGTCGAAGCCGGCAAATTCCGACAGGACTTGTACTATCGCCTGTCCATCTGCCCGATTTGCCTGTCTCCGCTGCGCTGTCAGACCCGCAAAGAAGACATCCTGTTGCTGGCGGAGTTTTTTATCCGCAATTCCACGATCTGCCCCGAAAAGACCGGCCGTATCAAAGGCCTGACCAAGCTGGCCGCCGAAACCCTGCTCCGCCACAACTGGCCGGGCAACGTCCGCGAGCTGCGCAACGTCATCGAACGGGCGATTTTGCTGGAAGCCAGCGACCGCATCGGCACCAGTACGCTGATCTTGCACCCCGAACACTTCGACGCGCCACAAGTCGTCGAAGGCTTTACGGTGGGTCTGAAGGACTTCTCGCTCGAAAAAGCCGAAAAAGAGCTGGTCAAAAAGGCACTCGAAGAGGCCGGCTGGCAAAAGACCCGCGCCGCCTCGCTGCTCGGCATCACCCGCGCGACCCTCTACGCCAAGGTCAAGCAATACAACATTCAGGAACCCGCCGACGGCGCTCTCCAGCCGGTATAAGCAAAATCAGCAGGCCGAGCAATTATCCTCTTGCCTAATATGCTCGGCCTGTGTACATTTTATGTATGGCAAAACCCTTGCTAACACAATCGTTTCGGGATTTTTTTGCGCTGGTGGCCGATGCGACCTTCACGAATCCGTTCAGTGCCGAGCGGGGCGAGATTGACCGTCGCATCGCCGGGATGCTCAGCGAGCCGGACTGGCGTAAGGTCGTCCCCCGCGCCGTCGATCAGATTCATCGCAGGCTGATCCAGCTTGACGAGGGCGGCCCGCGACGGATTGGCGACTTTGACGCCGCCGACCGGGAGTTGATGACCTATACTTACCTGTTTGAGGCGTTTCATCGCTTTGCCAAAGAGTTTGACGAGCATATCCTCCGTCAGCAAAAAAACGGCAGCGATCCTGCCCCGGTCTCTTTTGCCGAAAAGGCCCTGGATTCGCTGATGCGTCGGGGGTTCACGCCGCAGCAGGCGGCACAGTACTTTGCCCTGTTCTATCAGATCCGCCGGGCGTTTTTCTTTATCGACACCGGCCTGGTCGGCCCCAGCGACTGTATGCGCAAGCTCCGGATGGACCTGTGGAACAATATTTTCACACAGGACATCCGCCGGTATGAACGGTATCTGTGGGACCGGATGGAAGATTTTTCGACCCTGCTGGAAGGGGCGACCGGCTCCGGCAAAGGCGCCGCCGCGGCCGCCATCGGCAAAAGCGGCTTTATTCCTTATGACCCGCAGCGCAAACGCTTTGCCGTCAGCTTTACCCAAACCTTCGTGGCCATTAACCTGTCGCAGTACCCCGAAAGCCTGCTCGAATCGGAGCTGTTCGGCCACACCAAAGGCGCCTTTACCGGCGCGGTCAGCTCCCACAACGGCCTGTTGAGCCTGTGTGGGGCGCACGGTTCGATCTTTCTCGATGAGATCGGCGAAATCGACATCCCCGCCCAGGTCAAACTGCTCAAAGTCCTCGAAGAACGCACGTTCAGCCCCGTCGGCAGCCACGAAAAACTCCGGTTCGGCGGCCGTGTGATTGCCGCCACCAACCGCCCCATTGATGCGCTCCGCCGCGAAGGCAAATTCCGCGACGACTTCTACTACCGGCTCTGTTCGGATTGCATCCGTGTGCCCGGACTGGCCGAACGCATCGGCCAAAACCCCGAAGAACTGCCCGTTCTCGTCCGTCACTTTGTCGAGGTCATCACCGGCAAAGACATCCCCGACATTGCCGAGCGGGTGCTGGCCGTCATCGACGACCGATTGGGGCGGACGTACCACTGGCCCGGCAATGTCCGGGAGTTGGCGCAATGCATCCGCCGTGTGATGCTCAAGGAAAATTACGAAGGCGACCGGCTTGGCAGCGCCGATCCGTTTGAGGCCCTTTGTCACAAGATGCAAATCGGCACCGCAACCGCCGACGAAATCCTCGCCGCCTATCTGAATCGCCTTTACACTCTGCACGGCTCCTACGAAGCCGCCGCCCGTGTCGCCGGTTTGGATCGCCGCACGGTCAAAAAGAAAATCACGGATTTCTCAGACCCTACGCATTAGATGATTATGTGACCAACGTAATTGTTCTGTCTATCGACAAAAAAAGGGCGACTGCGGTCTTCACAGTCGCCCTTGACTCTATTCACTGGGTTGAGATTATAATTTTTTGCCGACGACGTTCTGGCTCATCGCTTCGCCGCCCATGCCGCCGCCCATGCCACCCATGCCACCCATAATGCTGGCTGTCATCTGGCCGACCAGTCTTTCGCCTTCCAGGTTTCCTTTGAACGTATTGTCAAATGAGAAATCGCCGAAGCCCATCGAAACCACGAAGCTTACCGAATTGCCTTCGACCGTGATCTTTTCCACAGCAGTCGCGCCGAACATACCGGACAGGTCAGGATTGACGATGAGCCGCTGTACGCGGTCGCCGCCGCCCATGCCGCCGCCGCTAATGGTCAGCATCCATGTGCCTTCCAGCGGAGAACCGGC
Organism: Phycisphaerae bacterium; assembly: GCA_012729675.1. Lineage (GTDB taxonomy): Bacteria > Planctomycetota > Phycisphaerae > Sedimentisphaerales > Anaerohalosphaeraceae > T3Sed10-213. The sequence continues at coordinate 22,445 of JAAYCR010000027.1, forward strand.
GGCTCGCTTGCCGGTAATGGCTGTCTCTTCGCCCTGCGGATTGGTCACTGTACCGGTCAGAACGTCCCCGGCCGCCGATACAACGTAGCGGGTGATGCGTTCCTGCTGAGGCTGGTCCTGCTGTTGGCCGCGGCCTATCATCCGGCGGGCAAAGGACAGCTTGCCGTCTTTGTACTCGACATCCGTTAACTGAGCGGCGCCCATCCTGCCCTGGCCCATCGCACCGGCGTCCTGCGGACGCTGAGGACGTTCGCCTTCGGCGCCTTGCGGACGCTGAGGACGTTCACCCTGTGCACCACCGGCGCCACCAAACGCACCCTGCTGACGCCCGCCCATGCCCTGGCCTCGCTGCCGGGTCCAAGTGGCTGCGATCTTGCCGGCTTCGTCGGTAGTCACCGAAAGGATGTTCACCATCTGGATTTCACCTCGGGTGGTCGTGATTTCCCAATTGCCGAGAATTGGAAGTGCCGAGCGGACATGTGTCCCCGTCATTTCGACCTCGCCGCGTTCGCTGGTCTGTGTGCCCGTCAATTTGCCGTCCTTGATCGTCCCGCTGAAACGCGATACCGTTTCGGTGTCGAACATCCGCATGGTCTGGGAAAAGCTGAGCCGATCATTTTCAAACTTGACATCATTCAGTTCGGTCATTCCCATCATGCTGATCATCTGGCCGACCAGTTTGCCGTCCTTGTCCAGTGACAGCGACAGAAGTGAGCCTGTCATTCCGCCCATTCCTCCGCCCATTCCCTGGCCCGGACCGCCCATTCCCTGTCCCGGACCGCCGGCCGCTCCGCCCGCGCGTTCAAGCTGCCAGTCGCCGACAATATCCTTTGCCGTAGCCGCCATCGCCGGCAGCGTCAGGGACAAAACAATTGCCAGAATCCCCAAAAGTGTCATTCGCTTCATAACATGTGCCTCCAGATAAAGTTACACTTACACAAGAACCTCTCCCGACGCCGTCGCCGAGTATTGTCCTAAAGAATCTTCTCCATATTTGAGTTACACCAGAGGCCTTTTGATCCTCTGGCTCTTAAATATAGATGCTTGGCAATTGCCGTTGGTTACAACTTTTTTTTTATTTTTATATTTTATAGATGAGGACTTTTGACGATACGCAAAGAATACTTGATTGCGCTACAATCGATGATTTGGAAGGATTTTCCGGTAGCGTTTCAATTCCTTTTTCGCAATTTTCCCCCGCAGTGTCAATATCGCGAGAACCTTTTTTTTGAGGTGTGAGGTCAGTTTTTCCTCCGAACATCCTTGGTACTGCTTGAAAAACCGCAGTCGTTCCGTGCGGCTGAAGAAAAACGGCGCACAGACATCCAGCGTCGCCAAATCAAAATACGGATAACGAAGCTTGTACCGCAACCGCGAGCCGGACGGATCAATGACTTGGAACCCCACCCCGTCCTCGCTCTTCTGCACGAGGATATTGCGCCAGTGATATTCGCTGTTGACATAGCCGCCCGCGTTCATCGTTTGTGTAAAGACGGCCAGCTTTCGGAGCAAGTCCCGTCGCTGCCGCGGCGTCAGCGATTGCAGCGGCCCGGCGATAAATGTATCCAGCGTCATCGTGTCCGGAACCTCCTCGATGACCAAGAATGACAGATTTTGCATTCCCCAATGCCTGTTTTGCCCATAGGCCAGCACCCGAGGCGCAAGTCCTTTTGCCGAAAGATGTTGTAGATTGTCACATTCCACCCGCGCCCGGCTGCGTCCCAATAGCCCGCCGCGAAACAGAATCTGAAGCCGGTCATCCCAGCGCGGGTACCGGTAAATCTTGGCCTAACAACCCGGCAGCGGCGCAGGCGGTTTGAGCCGCCGCGTCTCCGTGGTGCGATCCACGACGAAGTCGGCGAATCGCATCCAGTCGTCGGGCGTTTTCAGCCCTAACGCCTTAATTGCTTCTTTATAGTTTTCTGCGACAAAGCAGTATTTCATTGCCAATCCGTCAAATCGATCATCTCGAAGGCCATCATACCCCTGATCGCTCCTTGCCTCTACATCAAAGGGGAAATTATTTCCACATTTCGATATTTTTTACGCGCTCTGGACAACATAGCGGCTCATAATGATTTCAAGGAATTTTTTCTATCTATTTTTAAAAAAATGATTTATGATTCAAGTAGTCGATATAAAACAACGCTGGCACACAAATTGCTCATAAATCATGTAAGGCATCATCCATAATATAAACTGACGCAGAATCGAGAATTAATAATGACTACGACCGCGACCATACTGCCGACAGAACTGCAGCCGACCCGCACACAGACCTCGGAAGAACCCGCCCGTGCATCGCGCGCCCGGCCGCGGGAAGATAATAGCGACGAAGCCCAGAAAGCCGACACTAAGGACACCGGTCATTCTTCAGATGTGCGTACGCGTAACGGCGAATCGCGCGGCAGTTTTGAGGATACCCTCACAAAACGTCTCGCCGAACAACAGGACAAGGATCCGGATGCCGAGACGACTTCAAAAGAGGGTGCCTCTGAAACCGCCGTGCCGCTGGCAGCGGAAACTCAGGCTGTGTCTGCATTTGCCACACGCCCGTTTATGCTGGGAATCGAAAAACTCACCAAGATTGACCTTGAACAATCCCCCAAAACAGCCCAGAGGCACGTTTTATCGCCGTATTTCAGAATGCAGCGTCCCTCGGCCGCACAGTCAAATCCGACGCCACAGAAAAACACCGAATCGCAAGCGGCAAAGGAAAAGCCGATCCCTCTCATTGCTCGGCCAAACGGCCAATCCCAGACCAACGAAAAACCCGCCACCCAAGAATATACCCACTCGTCTGCGACTGAAAAGGAGTCGACATCGCTGAAAGCGAAACCCGAAAACACGGAATCATCGCCGCAGCGACCCGTCGCACAAACATCCATACGCTCGGAGCAAACGGCCCCAAATGCCGCTCAAAATGCTGACAACAAATCCGCAACGTCCGGCCACGCCGCCGTCAGCATCGCACAATACGCAAAAGCAGACGCTCCAAACGTTGACAAAAATCCTCTGCCGATGCAATCGGCGGCAATCCAGAGCCAAGTGTCGCAGAAAGAGGCCTCTGATGGGGGTCCTGAATCATCTCTGAAAGCCAACGACGCCGATCCCCCCAAGCCGAACCTCGAAAAGAAACTTCTCGCCGAGTCCCCGGGCGCCGGCTCCAAAAGCCCGTCGGCAATCGATGTCAAGGAGCAGGGCGTATCGGCAACGGAAGCCTCCAAGGTCATCGGCCGTACTGAATTTGCTTCGTCGGTCGTTTCCGCTGAAACATCCGTCCCATCGTCCGATGCCGCCAAAGGCCTCAGCCCCGTTGCCCCCGTTCGCCCCATCGACCAGATCGTCCAGACGCTGCAGCTTCGCACCTTTGGCGCGGAGTCCCAGGTGCGGATGATGCTGGCCCCCGATGACCTGGGCGCGATCCGCATTACCTTCCGCCAGATCGACAGCGAGATTGTCGGCCTGCTCGAAGTGCAGAAAACCGACACCCGCAAAGAGATCGAACGCTCCGTTGTCCAGCTTACCGCCGCGATGGAAACCGCCGGCCTTCAGGTCCGCCGCATCGAGGTCGTGCCGTGGAACAACAATACACAGAATAATCCCCAGCAGCCCCAACACGGCCGCAGCGACCTGTTCGGCCAGGACGTGGACCCGCGCAGCCACGAGGAAATGTACCGCTCCGCCGGCGACGGCGCATCTTCGCGTCACTCCAACAACGGAACGACAGACCCCATTGATACGGCCGCCCCATTAACAGGCAGTTCCAGTCCCGCCGAGACCGGCTTGAACTTATTCCTCTAAACCTGAGTGGTGATAGTTGGAGCGATTTCCCATCGGTCTGCTGCGCAGAGCCGATGCCACACCAACTGACAATGTTCAATGTAAAATGTAAAAAGTCAAATGCGTTGATTGATGTTTCGGTCATTTGAGCATTCGGATTTTGAATTTGTTTAGGATTTAGAATTTAGTGCTTAGAGTTTTCGGTTGCTGGGTCACTACGGCCCCCAATACCGCGGGTCCGTCTTCAGCCACTGGGACGAGAGGCTCTCGAACGCATCCTGCTCGCTGCCGACCAACCAGCAGCCTGACATTATGGAGAAATCGGCCATATCCACACGATAATCATTGTTCCAATCCCCCGCCAGCGGCTCAAGCACCTCAAAGGCCAAGGCGTAATGGGCCGATTCCGATGTGGGTGTGGGCAGATTTGACACGGTAATCTGATAGTCGCCCGTTTTTGTCAACCGAATATCCGCTTTCTCCAGATTATCGAGTGTCGGCGGTTGAGCTATCAAGGCGCAGCCGTCCGGGTCAAAGAGTTGCAGGTCTAAATTTGCAAGAGAGACAGAAAGTTCATCCTCGTGAATAACGCCGTCCAATGGCCCGCCCCACCGCGCTCTATCTTTCCAGACAACCCGGCGATGCCATGTGAGTGTCATCACAAGCCGCTGATGTTTGTGTGCGGTAAGCGTAAAGGTATGCGTTTGCCCCGGCCCCAGCGTCTGATACGCCCAGCCCTTCGGGGCGTTGGTGGTCTGGCCGGGGATTATTTTCGGGGCACAAAGTGTTTCAAAGGCACGCAGGGCGTCCAGCCGTCCATAACCGCGGTCGGTGTGCCAAGTCTGATTGGCCGGGTCGGTCCAGTTGCCCGATTTGTCGTCAATATTCGGGAACGTCGAATTGACCATTACCGCCTTGATGACCTCACTGCGATTTGCATCCCGTTGCCCGTCCATCTGGGCATACTCCAGCAGCACTGCCGCCACGCCCGCCGTATGCGGTACCGCCCAACTGGTCAGGCCGTCATTGGGGTTGCTGGTGGTAGTCCAACTTGCGGCACTGCCCGTGGTGGGGACGCGCTGGCCGGGGGAGGGTGCGGCGACTTCGGGCTTGCGGCGGTTGTCATAGGTCGGGCCTGCCAGACTGCGACTGCCGATTTTGTCATAGATGTCGGCAATCGGCTTGATCAAGCCGCCGGTTGTGATGCCGTTGTAGGCGTCGCCGGGTCTGCTCGGCGGCGCGTGATAGGGGTAGTCGGAAGCGTTAAAATTTCCCGCTGCAGTGGCAAAAATAACGTCGCTGAACGCATAGTAGTCGTACATTCGCGTTGTCAGACTTTTCCCATCATTTTTGACCGGTTCTGAAAAATATGTAAAACCGCTGACGATCACATTGCAGCCTTGAGCGAGAAGTGCATCGATGGCCTGTTGGATGCCTCCCGAAATCCGTGCATCGTAGAGGGTCGCTCCCGGCGCAGCGCCAATCTGATAGGGTTCCGCCGGTGCGCCGGAACTGATCAGGATGCCTGCCATTTGGGTGTCGTGGCTGCTTAAGACGACATTGACCCCCGGCGGATTGACAATGATGACGCGACTCGTGCCGGGAATCGGTGTGCCGGCATCGTCTTTTTCGAGGAAAGCAGGATGGTCGGCATAGACGTTATCAACACTCAAAAAGCCGATCTTGACGCCCTGACCGGTGTAGCCGATGGCGTGGACGGCCTGTACATTGGAGCCGGCCGGGCCGGTGGAATGGGACAGCGCCCGCACCGAGCCGCCCAGTGCTGGCAGCATGCACAAAAAGGCCATCACGCGGCCGTGTTTAAGGAATTCTCGACCCACTACACCTCATCTCGCTTGTCTGAAATTGCTGATCCATCGTCAACTCGCCGCGTTATCCTACCACAAAGCCCGCGGCCCAAGCAATCTGAAAAGTGAGAATGATAGGGCTTATGTGTAGGGGGTTAACCTGTGTGTTCGTACGACCAAGGCAGACACGCAGATCTGCCCCTGCGGGTCTTTGGATCCCATCGGGACTTATCTGTCTGGGAAACCGTCCAAAAATAATTTTTTTGACCATAAATCTATTCTTTAAAATGACTTATGGAATATTTCGAAAAAATTTCAAATTTTCCTGTTGACATCTTGAAGCCTTTTGGGTATCCTGACCCTTAATGTAATTTCGGAGGAAGGGATAAGAGGACCGTCCTTTTTCCCCTCTGGAAAGCCTTTTGCAGGCGTCAAACTTTTATATAGGAGAGTGTGAGATGAAAAAGTATGGTGTTTTGTTGGTAACAGCACTGTTAATCGTTGCGTCCGCGCAGGCGAGTTTTACAGTGGCGACATTTCAGAGTCCGTCTTCAGGCAGTTCCGAACCGTTATTTCATGTCAGTTGGGCCGACGATCTCGTAACGGGCGGGTGGGATAGCAGCATGCAGA
>JAAYCR010000028.1 GCA_012729675.1 Phycisphaerae bacterium
AGATAAGTGGTATAGACTTCATCCCCCGTAAAATCAAGACTTCCAAAAATATGCCGGAAGGCTTTCTGGTCGCCGATAATGCGGATCACGGCCACGGTTTCCTCATGTCCCAACCCGTCATCGCAAATGATTCTTCCATCGCAGATTGCCGAATGCGTATCGGTCTGAAACATGATATACCCCGTTGCACTCTCCCCGCTCTGGCCACAGGGTCCGGCCGTCAGCGTAATGTCCGAACTGGCTGAATCGCCGCTTGCCCAGAGGAATTTCGCTCGCCCTGCCCCCCATCGCCGACACGCCGACGCCGAGGTGTCCGGGCAGGTTGGGCACTCCGCCCCGTACAGAAGTGAAGAAGCTGAAACTATAGCCCACAGAACACACGCCTTCGCTGCCGTTCTCATAAAGACCTCCGAATTCCTGTTATTTATTGAATGTCGATTTTATCGTTATTCACAGCGCCGTCAATCGCTTTATTTCCAGGCCGGGCCGACAATAAACACTACCTTGCCGACCCGACACCGCACAAGAGGTAACGTGCGGCAGAAGGAGCGTCATCATTGCTAAGGGATTGCTGGAAAGGCATTTGCGGAAAGGCGGGTAAATGGAGTGCCGCATTCACGCACTATCCAAGCCCCGTCAAGAGCCGCAAAGGTACGCTTCAGCGGCACTCGACTTGCCAATGGCAAGCGAGTACCACTTAAAACGTTCCTTTGCTGTAAATTTGACGGTATTTGGATAGAACGTCAGTCAGTAATCGCTATTCAATTGTCCAATATTCTTCGCTCCCAACATACAACGCCTTCGAATCGTTTTCAACTGAAAAAACAGAAACTTTTTGACCTTGACCGCCGCCCCCATGAAAAAAGGGCATCGCACGGTCGTATAGGTCAAAGCCAGGCAAGGCTCTCCACAATACGCCAGCGATGCCCGTTTTTGCCCGAAGGCAAACACGAGCACCGACTTACGAGCATTTGTGGAATTCAAATTTTGCCTGTTTTGACGCAAATGCTTAAAGTTCAGTACCAAATATTCAATTGTCAAAATCAACATACAACTCTTTACAATCGTTTTCAACAGAAAAATTAAAAACAGAAAAAAAACCAAATTGAAATCCCTCAATCTCCGAGTCAGCCGAAATTATATCCGCTTTAGCAGCATTCACCGAGACGGTGGTCTCCGTGCGGTGTACTGCGTCAAACGTACCGGTTCTGGTGAGCAGAACAGTACAATTGTTCCGGTCTTTATGTATGCGGAGTTATCATTTTGTTAATTTTTGAGGGTTGACACACAGGCGGGTTTTGACTAACTTATGAGTTCTCCTTCTGAAGCCTGTGGGGGTCAGCCCTGAGCGGTCTCACCGACTGCTTTTCCTCCTTTACCTCCACAGGCTTTTTCTATATAAAAGATCGCCTTTCCTGCTCCGTCTACACAACTATCCTGCGAAACCCAAAAGCGACACATTGAGGCATTGTGTATCTAAACTTGCTTGTTTGTGTCTGCGAGGGAATTCTTCTTCTGCCAACAGAAATAACAACGAGGTCTGCTGGTGTATTTCGTCGGGGGGCCGCTGCTTGCGGCCGGACGCGACATACTTGACGGTCTCGACGGCCAGTGTCGCGGCCAGTGTGGGTAGCGGGGGTGTGTTCTTCATCCGTTTTGTATCCCTGTCCACGGCGACGGTGTGCCGCCTTCGTAGCCCTCACAATCGCACGCCCGGTACTGGACGCTCCATTGATAACCGTTGTAGGGCGTACCGCCGTCAGGCACTTGGGCCCAATACTCGTGCGGACGGCCTGTTTGGGAACGGCCATCCGGGAAGGTCTGGCCTTGCGTGTTGCTAAAATTTCGCCAACCACTGCCAAGGCCGGGGTCGTCCTGGCAGACAAACCGATACTCCACGCAGTCGGTTGCGTGGGTCGCTGGCTCGGCGACCATAATATGATACCATTTACCGCCGACTTGTCCCTTGAACGGAAAGTCCAACTGGAATTGTGCCGGGTCGGGTGCAAGCGGGAACTCTTGGGTATCACACCACCATCCCGGCAGGCCCTCAAAGACATGCTCGGTCTGAGAGCAGACGTTGTTGTTCGCTGCATACAGCATCCCTTCCTTGACAATACTGAGCACAGTGAATGTAAACACAAAATCCCGCACGGTGTTGCGCTCCACACACGGCGGCTCAAACCACACCTGCCCGCTGCTGTTGGTGGTGGCGGTCAACTCGTTCTCGTAGACCGGATTTTCGCCCGCTGGCCCGGCCGTGATCTTGACCGTTACCGCTGCGCCATGTACGGGGTCGTTTGAGGGCAGGGATTTGACGGTAAACCGCGCCCTGGCCTTGTGGTATCCTTCCGGACAACTGCCGGATAAATCTTCGGTCGGCCCGCATTGACCGATAGCCAAATAGAAGTCCTCGACCGGCCCAAGGAGACAGACATTGCCGCGAAACACCGTCTCGTAAGTAAGGTACGGATACGCCGTATGGAATCCCCATCCCAATTGCCCATCTGACTTGGGAACCTGGAATCCTCTGGCTGGCGGCCACGGCGGGCTGGGCCAGCGGTAAACGTCGCGCCAATAAAAATATTGCTGAAGGTGGTCCGATTGCATATTGAACGCCGCGGCCTTGTCGTTGACCACGTCCCGGCAAAACAGCCACGCAGTGCCGGACAGGACGCCTGCGCTTGTCGGGTCCGACAGGTGCGGATAATCCGCCCAGTTGTGGACGTGCAGGATGGCCCCATCTGATTTTCGGATGATGGCATAATAGCGCAGACTCCACGTCGCATAATCGGTGGCATACACCACAAAATAATCCTTGCATTGCGCCAGCACGTCCCACACATCGCAGTCCGGGTGGATGTCTGAAGGATGCACTTGCCAGGCGACATACAGCTCCATCCGGTTGCTCAGAGGGCTGGTATCGGGGCGGTAGCCAAACCCCGTAATCTGCGTGCTGCTCCACTGGTGCTCGGGAATCTCAACCTGCCAGCTGTCCATCCATCCGCCATAGAGGCGTCCGTTGCTGCACTGAAAGCCTGAATAGGCATATTGCTGCCATCCCTGCCGCCAGCTGACGCGACGCCAGGCAAATCCGGCAGTGTTAAACCAGGGCGTATGAATCCCGGTGAGCACATACTCAATCGGTTTGGAATAATCGGGGACGGGCGGATCGCCCCCGGCGCTTTGCCAGCCGACGACGATCTTGGTGCCGGTTTCGAATTCGACGTTGTGGTTAAGGGAAATGCCCGAGGGCGTCCAGGTCTCGGTATAGTGTGTCCAGACAGGAGTGTCGCCGCCTGACAGGACGCTTTTGGTGGTATAGAGCATTTTCGGGTCGTATTGGGACTGCGGCCCGCCGCGCCCGCCAAACTCCATCCCCCACAGCTGGCTGCCGTATTGGCCGCCATCCTTAAATGAGCCGGCATCGTCAATCCCGGCCCAGACGAAAGACTGGGTAGTTCCGTCAAAAAATGCCACACCGCAGGAATCCAGAACCGGGTTGCCATAGCCCAGTTTCTGGGGGTCGCAGGTAAACCGTACCCCGTATTTCCGGCCGGTCAGGAAGTCAGAAAGCGTCACGGCACACGGTTCCAGCGGCAGGCCGCCGATGGGGACCTTGATCTTGAAGTGGCCGTCGGAGGTGTCCAGCTTCCCGAAAAGCGTCTCTTTTTCCAAAAAACCGATCTCATTGTTCATAGTGACCTGGATTTGGCCTTTGTGGGAATCACTTATGCAAAACGTCCCATCCCACTGCCGGTGGCCGTAGGACAGCCCTAACATCCCCAGTGCATCGGCGGCGGATTTTGACCCTTGCCCGGCATCGCTGATGGTTCGCTGCATCTTGCGGACGCCGCCTTCGAGCGTCTCAATGGTCGTACCGGACTGCTGGGCGGCAAACGACAGTTCCGACAGCGCCTCGGTCGAAAATCCCGTCCGTTTGCTCATCTTGCCCATCGCATCGCCCATCGCCGCAAACGCCTTGGAGACCGCCACCAGCGGCGTCAGAACGGCCGCACCCAATCCAACCATCTGACGTCCCATCCGGCTGATGGCAGTCCCAAACGCCTTGAGCTTCTTTTCGGCGGCACGGAGGCCCCGTACCAACTTCGTATCATCGGCGAATAACTCGACAAACGCCCGTCCCGCTCGGATTGCATTGGATTTAGCCATCAGCAGACTTGCCTGTTTTTCAATTGTTGCTTTTCCTGTTGAATACGCCCCTCGGCCATCCGGATATAGTCGGGGTTTTGCTCAATCCCGATATACCGCCGACCGGTGCGGACACACGCCACCGCCGTGGTGCCCGAACCGACAAACGGGTCCAGTACCACATCACCGTGGTAGGTATAAAATTGAATGCACCGATACGGCAGTTCGACCGGGAATGGGGCTTTGTGGAGACGGCTTCTCTCGGCCGGGAAGTACCACACCGTCGAAGCATAGTCCATAAACTCCTGTCGGGTCATCGTGGAGATGCCGCGGTGGTGTTTCTTGAAGCTGTTTTTGTTCAGCACAAAGATAAACTCCATCCGCGCCCGGCAGATAGGATTGGCCGCCGACATCCAGCTGCCCCAAGCGGTGTTGGAGCCGCAAAAGCTCTGTGGATCGTCCGGCCGTTTGGACTTGACCCAGATAATCGTCTCGCGAAGCGTATAACCGATGCTGTTAATCAGATTCAGCAACTCGACATAGTCGATGCCCGCCTCTTTGACGGTCGAGACTTTATAGCCGATGTTCAGACAAAACCGCCCATCGTCTTTTAAGACCCGGTAGCACTCGGCCAGATAATCACGTGTAAACGCCAGATAGTCATCGTCGCTCTTACGGTCGTCTGCTGTGCCATAGTCCAGACCGATATTATACGGCGGGCTGGTGACACAGCAGTCCACGCATCCATCGGGCAGGGTTTGTAAGACCTGCCTGCAATCACCACCGATGAGGGTATCCAGCGTCATGCGATGCCCTCAAACAGCAGAGGGTGATTCCTCAATTTTGGACTTTTAACTTTCACCTTTACCCTATCAAAAGCGGACTGCCGGAACTGCCCCGACCTCTCAATCCTGGGGGGATTGCGGGTCTCTCTTGACCCCTCGCCCGCATCAATTTTCCAGACCAAATCGTCGTGCTTGGGATAGCGGCTGGTCCACTGGATGGGACTTTCCCGCAGCAGTTGTTTTCGCCGTCTGTGGCCGCACAGGAACGTACAATACCGAAACTGCCGTCCGCGTACAGGGCCGCCCGGCAGACATCGATGAGGTTGGTAACCCCCATCCGGTCGGCCTGCTCCATCGCCATCGGGCCAAGGACTTTCTCGCCCAATCCCGATTTGCCCATCCGCAGCAGCAGGGCCGCTTCCAGAACGCTGCTGTTGGGCGCATGCGCCCGCACATATACACTCGGCGGCAAGGGACGCGAGGCGCGAAGGATTTCCAGCTCGGTACGGTTTTCGTCCCAGCCGTCGGCGAGGGCCTTGGCCTGAATATCCGGAAAGCGGTCTCCGCACAGATTGCGGATGGTGGCCACCCGTTTCAACTCGGTCTGGGTGTCAGCGGTTTGGGTATCGGGGGTTTCTACGGTTTTTTCCATACATTTGTCTCCTTGATGTTGCATTGCAGAAATATTGACCACGGTCGCATCATCACAGCCCAGCGCCGTGATGCTGACCTCACGCAGTTTGCCGCGGGATACGAGAACGGCTCCGCTGTCCGGAACGGTCAGGTGGCGACCGTTCAAGTCCAGCGTCTGTCTTGGACGCAGGGGTTTAGACTCCATCACTTCCAGCCCCACCGACGCCTGCCACGGAAAGCCGTTCCTGGCGGCCGCCAGCACCGAACGGGCCGCCTCACTGTCGGCACTCATCTGACCCCGCACCACCAATCGGCCGCCCTCGACCGAGGCGGTGCCGTGGCCGACCACGCCGGACTGCTTGGCGTCGTGGTCGGCCAGCACCGCTACCTGTCCGGCTTCCAGACCCTTCAGGTCGATACACAGCGGCCCCCAGCCCGGCACCGTCATAAACCCGCCTGTGTAGGCGACGATTTCGAGGGTCGGTACCCGCTGGGCAGCCGCAATGCCATCAGGCGATTGCAGTGTGATAGCGGCAATCAGATTCAGGGTTTGCGATTCCATCACCAGAGGGGGCATTAGCGAACTCCCTCAGGTTTGAGCTTGGCGTCGGCCGGATAAAAGGCAATCCACGCATACTCATCCGGCGTTTTGGCGGGCTCAATGACCGTGTTGAGACCAAGTATGTCAAAGCCCAAGGTAAAGCCGAGACCATATCGGGCAGCGGCCACCCGATATGCCTTGACCGCCTGACCAAACCTGATGTTGGCCACATAGCAGAAATGTGTCCACGGCGACCACTGGTCGTTGTCGTACAGGTACTCGGCCGCGGCGTCGATGTCGTCTTTGCTCCAGAGGGTAATCGCCCCAGAACCGGCCATCTTCTGGGGGGTGGCCACACCCGCAGCGACCAGTTTGTCCAAAGCCTGACGGTCGGCCAGCAGACCGCGAAGCTTCAGTTCCGCGACCGCTCCGTCGATGTGTTTGGGATACTGAAGGCTGTGGCCGAGTGTGTTGCTGTGCGGAAGCCGGACATCTGCACCGGGCAAAAGGGACATCAACGTGTCAAAATCTTCCCGCAACCAGTAATGCTTCTTCATACGTTTGTTCTCCTAAAAAGTCGTTAGACGTGTTTGTCAAATTCGCGTTTGTACTTGTCCTTCATAACCTGCCGTTCCCGCTGAACGGTGCGGACCGATACGCCGATCTGCAGGGCGACCTCATCGTCGCTAAACCCGGCAGCCGAAAATTGCACAATATCCCGCTGGCGCGGAGTCAAGCAGTTTTCCAGAAAATCCTGAACGGCCGCCTCCTGATCCGGCTCAACCCGCCGGTCCTGCCTTGTTTCATAAACCGTCAGTTCCTCATCGCCGTCCGTGTCGACCGCTGACAGGGTGGATTCCGGTTTGGGCTGGCGTTTTTCCCGAATGCAGTGCCGCACCCACCACGTTTTCATACGGTCGCGAATCCGCTTCTTAGTAAAGGCGATGTCTTTTGTCTTTTCCCAATTCTGGAATCCCGCCAACGCAATCTCCTGCGTCGCGTCGCCGAGCAGGTGCTCATGAAGGTTAAGTCCTTGTTTAGAAAGAAATTGCATCGCCACCCGCCGGGCAAATGCGTAGATTTCCTCCGCCGTCATCTGGTGTTGGTCCATCGAGTTCCTTTCAGGTCTGAAGTCCGGTTTCATCCCGCCTATTATAGTATCCTCACGCCGAGGGCGAGAGGCGACAAAAACTACAAAAATTGCGGTACGATATGAAAAGATTTTCGATGCCGGACAATGCCGGCACCCCGAAAAATACCGTAAGTGATTAAATCCGCGTAACTTAGAATCCAAAGAAAAAGTTTCCTCAAAACCGAATAATTTGCTTTGACAAACGATGAGCCAGAGCTACAATTTTAGAAGTTGGGCTTTAATTAAGGATTTCAAGGGATTAAGATGGCCAAGCGGAGGTTAAAATCAGGACAAAGGCAAACTGAAGGAGTTCAAACTTCTTCCCGGTCAGGTATTTGGCGATATCTGGTCACTTTCACATTAGGTGTTCTGACAACGGCATCGGTTTCCTTGTTCACCTCCCAAAAATTTCACCAACAGGAAATTACCCCACTTATGTCTTCTTTTGGACATAATGTAATTCAACGTTCTCAAGACATTGATTCAAAAGCCGGAAGCCGTTCCGTTATGGAGCTACTGGCATTGCCGGAGGAGAAACTGAGCAAGGTTGACATACTCGAACTCAATCTTGCTGTTGCCCGTGAAATTAAAGGTTTGGAGAATCTCGACTACAACCATTACAAGCAGGTCGTAGATAGCTGGACTCAACAGTTTTTACAGTGGTTGCCTGTGGTTGAACAGGAGTTTTATCAGAATCCCGGAAAATGGGAAAATGATATTAATTTTGCTCGGATGGGTGCTCTGGCTCAATGGCTGGACCAAGCGGGCGGTATTGCCTATATTGAAGAGCAGAAAAAGGCCAAGGAAGTCCAATATACTGATCCCAGTCACCTTCTTGTTTATGGTCTTATCGACACCAAGCGAGGCACGTGTGGTAATATGTCCGTGCTGCATGTCGCCATGGGCAGGCGCTGCGGTTGGCCTGTTTCGTTAGCTTGTGTCAACGCCCACTACATCTGTCGTTACGATGACGGGAAGAACATTTACAATTTTGAGACCACCGATACCGGCAGAGGTGGCTTTGCCATGGAACGAGATGAAGGGTATATCAAGGAATTCAATCTTTCAAAGCGGGCGATTTCATCCGGCTCTGACCTGCGGTCCTTGACTGCACGTGAAACTTTAGCAGTTTTTGTTAATTTGCGGGCACGATATTACCGTGACACCAACCAGATGGATTTAGCAGACAGGGACTACTCTCTGGCAAGAGCCATATTCCCGAATTACCGCAAATTGAACACGATGGCTTTGCCATGCTATGTCTGGCGTGCCAGTGAACTGTTTGAGCCGGGCGAGTTCGGACATCCGACCTCATTTTTCAGCTACCTCAACTCGCAGTTTCCCGCAGAAAGAAGGTATATTCCACCACAGCATACCATCGATGATGTAATGCGGATGAACGAGGCGAATCGGCGTAGAATGGAAGCACAAAATCCTTCGGTTCGACCACCTGTCTCTAATCCTGGAGTGCCTCCTTTGACAGGGCCAATGATACCGTAGATTTCAGTGCAATATCAGCGTTTGTGTATAAGGCTAAAAATTATTGAAAATAAAAATCGGGCAGTCTTGAAAGGAGTATGTATGAAATTCAGAAGTTTAATTTTCGTATCGATAATCAGCATTTTTTTGACCAATGCTGCTCATGCTGGTTTTCTACAGATGACGAGGCAGTATGATTATGTTGGTGTTAAACCGCCTGCCGTTCAGTCTGTAAACTCGATGACACCAGTTACAAGCTCTTCTCAAACGCCTGCCACAAAGTCAGGCTTGCAGACTGTAGCACAGTTCCAATCCAAACCTCAGATTGTGCCGCAAAATCAGTATGCTGACGGAATGAACCTCTATCAGTATTGCCAATCTGATCCTGTAAACAAGATTGACCCATGGGGACTGGAATGCGGTGTGGTCGTGAAAAGGTTCGTAGTCAGAGATTCATCTTGGATTGATATGGGCCACGAGTGGTTGTCCACCGGCAGTGGATCGATTGGTTTCTGGCCTAATGGAGCCGGAATCCCAGGAAGGGAATGGTCAGTGTTTTCACCAGACCCTGGAGAATCATCTTCCAAAGCTCCTGATATTGTTTGGGATACAAACCGAGATAATGGTTGGTTCAATGAAAAGAAGCTTAAATGGGGCACAGGAGCAGGCAAGAAGTGTTGCGCTGCAACATGCTCTGATATTACTTCCTGTGTCTTGTCTTCTCCTGATCCAGGGTGGAGAAACAATGCCATCTTCAATAACTGCAGAAAGTTTGTCGATGTTACTCTCAAGGGCTGTTGTCTTTCTAAAGGTAAAAGGACATAAAGTTATATGCTACAACACTTCGTTGCTACTATTCTTTTATTAACATGCAGTTTTATTGCTGGATGCATCTCAAATGATTTGCCAAAATCTGATGCATCCAGCAGTGAGAAATTGCTCGTAATCACTAGTTTTACGGATTTCGCAAATTGTAGACTTACTTTACTCCGGAATGGAACTTTCACTTGGGAACATTTTGATACAGAAAGATTGCTATGGAAAAAACTAATAACAAGCAATTTAGAAGAGGGCGAATTATTAAAGATTGAAACGCAATTATACAAATACGACTCTCGTTTCCGCTGGACAAAGCGAACTAAGGTCAAGGATGAGTATGGAGAAGAAGTAGAGTTGAAAATGTTTACGGTAATAAAGGAGAGCAATTACTTTGTCTACAATTTCAGTGAATTGGATAGCTCTACGATGGCACCCGATGTAATAAGAACAGTTCTTGATAAATGCGATTACATTAATGTGCTTAACATGCTTGGTTTTACAGTCAAGTAAGTTCGCATTTCCCCAATATGAAACTTGGTTTGCCGACAAAATGTTTCATACTATCAGCCTATGTTTTTTTACAGTTTGCCGATGGGCTATTTACTTGTCAAAGAGCAATAAGGTTGGCTACTTCACTTCTTCGATTTTCCGCTTAAACCAGCGGAACTTCCGTTTTTGTAGTTGGGGGAGGCAGGAATCCTGCTCACGCACACCGAAATCGATATAGCCGCGGAACTGGATGCCCAGCGTGTTAAAGTCGGCATCGGTCTTTTCCACCGTGGGACGGTCCACGCCGTTGAGGAACGCTACCTCAATCGCCGGAATCCGGTTCGGGTCGGCAAGCAAATACCACGCCTTGGAGCTGGCCCCGGCAAACGATGGGTTGGACAGGTACGCACTGGAGACGACCTCAAGCTTACCGACGTGCGGGTTGTTGGCGGGTTTGCCCTTGTTGGCGGTGGTCGTCTCGTTCAAGAGCACCGAGGTCATCAAGAGCTGCGCTGCGACCTTCAGGGCCGTCGGCACCAAGAGGAGCGAGGGCGTAATCCCTAACGGACGGCCGTTGGGCTTGGTCTGTTCGCTGAACAGGATTTCGGCCAGCGTCAGGCCGTCAACGCTCAGAACGGTATCGGCACCGTCTTTATAGTTCTTATGTGCCAGCGAGAAGAAATCGTTCGGATTCGAAAGCAGTAGCCCCCAGACCGCATCGGCGATGGCCTCGGCCGCCCCCATCCCAATCGACCGCGGGATGTCGGCAAACGCGCCCAGGTCGTCGTTGATAATCATCTGACGGGTCAGGGCAAACATGATGCCGTGGGTGTCGGCCTTCTGGCCAAACTTCATCTCGTCGAGCTTACCGTGCTTGAGTTCCCCATCGGCACCGACCTTCTCGAAGGTAAAGCTGCCGGTCATCCGGTAGCGGGTATGCTCCTTGAAATCGTTGACGCTGGCGATCTTGCAGACCCTGCGCCAGGCATCCTCGATATAATTGTACCCCTCCAGGAGCATCTTGTTGGCGACGTTGGAGAGGATTCCCGGCAAGCTGGCCGTACTGAAGGCCGCCTGAAGCCAGCCGGAGGCGTCCCGCCGAAACCGCGGGAAGTGCGATGCGCCCGAAATGCGTTCGCAGTATTCCTGGATACCGATACCCCGCAGGCGGTCAGCCGCCTCGAGGGTGGGCGCATCGTAACTGGCCTGCATCCGCGCATCGGCCACGCCGGCGGCCATCAGGGCGACGGCCTCAAAGACCTTCGGATCGCCGGACTGATGACGAACGTGCGCCGCCGGGGCCGCCGGACGTGAGGCCCGCAGGACTTCCAGCTCACAGCGCGTCGTGTCCCAGCCTTCGACAATGGCCTTGGCCTCAATATCGGTGTGCTTGCCGTCGCAGACCGTTCGAATCGCCTGAATGCGTCGGGTCTCGTCAGCCACCCGCTGACGCATCTGCAGAACCGGGTCATCCACGCCAGAAGCGGCCTCGATTTTTTGAGGGGTCTGCGGTGGGTCTGCCGGTGTTTCGGGGGTGTGTTTGTCTTTCGTTTCATCCATCGGGGGTTCCTTTTCAGAAAGAGGGGTTACGGGTTGTTTTGCAGGCTCTGCCTGATGCGCGGCAACGGTCGCCGTCGTTTGAGTGTCTGCGCCATTATCGACAAAGCTGATTTCTTTGAGGATTGACTGCCGTATCACATACAGCGGCCCATCGAACGACCGGCCGTTGACAGTGACCGTCGAACCGTTGGGGATAAACTCGGCGGCTAAAATGTCGGCCCCGATACTGGCCTGCCAGGGAAACCCCCGGCTGCCGCTTTTGGCCACATCCCGCGCCCAACTGGTATCGCGGGAGATCAGGCCGTCGGCCAAAATCTGACCGTTCTCAATGACCACCCGGTCGGTATGGCCGACACCTTGCTTGGGGTTGTGATCCAGGCGGATGGGGATGTTCTGGCGGTCAATGGAGATGCCCTCCAGATCGACCACCACCGGGTGCATAAACCCGGCAATCTTCATCATCCCGCCGGTATAGGCGACCATCGAAAAGTGCGGTACCTCTTTGTTGTCACCGGCCGCTTCGATGCTGATCGGACATTCAAACCGAAAGTGTGTCTGCTGGCCGCTGGAAGCGGGACGCTGTGAGCTATTCTTCATCCTCATCCTCGATTAAAACAGATGTTGTCATCTCTTGTCCTAACAGCCCCAAATCGGTCATGAGCTGTTTTTCCTTGGCCCGCTGGTAGAGCTCCGATTCCCAGTCTTTACCCTGACGGGCAAACTCGGTCGCCAGGGTCGTGGTGTTGGATTCGAGCCGAATCTTCTGGGCGTTGGCCTCTTTGGCCGGGTCAACGTGCTCATTACCGTCAAAGAACCACTGGTGCGGCAGGTACTGCAGCGACCGCAGCAGCGAAAACTCCGTCGTCAGCATCGCCTCGTGAATCCAGGCGGCCAAAATCTTATCCAACACCGCCGCCGCCATGTCCGCCTGCTCAACACGAATGGCACGGAAGAACGTTTGGTGGTCAAGACGACCGCTGGCATAGTTATAGCCCGCCGAATTACACAGCGCGATGTTCAGGGGAATATTCAAGCACCGGGCGATTTCGTTGAGCAGTTCCCGCTTAAACTCCGCATAGGCGGTCGCCGGTTGTTCGGCCTTGATCTGACCGAGCTTCCAGCCGTCCGGAAGGACGGTGGCCATGCGTTTTTCCAGCTCGACGACATCCATCGGCTCAACGGCGGCCGCTTCCCCATTGGCCGGGGCGTCGGTAAACAACACCGCCGCAAAGTCCGCCGCCGTCTCGGCCGCACCCAATACCGCCAGGGTATAGCGACGCAATTGAGCGAACAGCGGCAAGGCCGGGGTAATCTCCGAAACCCCCCGATGCTGGCCGGGCCGGTCGGCCCGGAACCAGTGGACGACTGACTCGGCATTGACATGCCGAAAGTCGCCGCCGGGGCTGCCGACATCGCCGGGGTGCTGATTGAGAATCGTATATTCAATCGGGTTGCTGTGTCGGTCCAGGCGGATGCCGTCGACGTCCGTCTGCGCCATCGGCGATCCCGTCCAGGGCGTCGTCACCCGGTCGGCCTCGACCAGGGCCACATCCAGTTTGACCGGACCGCTCAATCGGGGATTGCCGATCAACAGCGCAAACGCCTCACCGTCGGTCGATTTGGCCATCCGCATTGTTCGCAGCTTGGCGGGCAGCCCCACCTGATGCGACCAGCGTAAAAACGCCTCTTCAATCGCATTGTTAAACGCATTGTCCTCGGTCAAAACCTGAAGCCGCGGGCCGGTACCCACACAGTAATCGGCCAAGGTCAGCGTAATGCCCTTGGCGTAGGAGTTGTTGGCCACCTCGTACCGCGCCCGCTCACGAATCTTTTTACGGACATCGCTGCTGGCGGCCGCATCGGCGGACAGTGCATCGGCCATCGCCCAGTGCCGGATGTTCTCACGGGTCGTCTGGGCGGCGTCATATCTTGCACGCAGCGTCACCGGCAGAGCGGTTGTACGGGGAACCTGTTTTTTACGCTTAAACCATTTCATAATTTTATGGGCTTGAGGCTTGGGACTTGGGGGAGGGAGTTTGGGCCCCACGCCTAAATCGTTCCCGAAGGGGACAATCGGACGAGCTTGACGCCCAGCCCCTTGGTGCGCATCGCCTGTTTGGAGGCCAAGTGCTTATCGGCGGCAATCTGGTCGGATAGCGCGTGCTGCTCGACCGAACCGGCATCGCCGCTGGCCTTACGCGGGCCGGCGGCGTTGTCCTGGATCGACTTATCCAGCGTGTCTGTCATAGCTGTCTTTTAATCCCTTGAGAATCTTATTGAGTTTACGATAAACACTTCGCCGCGTCATTCCTGTCCGTTCGGCAATGGTATCCATATCCAGGTCTTCATAGAACTTCATGTGAATCAAGGCTTGCGATGCATCGTCCAGTCCGCTGAGCAGCACGGCGACACACTCGGTATTCTCGATAGAGTCATAGGCTTTCTCGATGTATTGAAATATCGGCTCAGTCGCCAGATCGGCCGCCTCAATAGTAACCGTCCGTCGCGAGTGTTTTTTGTTAATGCGTCTATAACGACTGGAAATATCGCGACGGCGAAGTCCCTCTTGAACTGTCTGTCGAATCCTGCACCGGGCAAAGGACTCAAAGTGTTCACACCGCGTCGGGTCATACTGGTAAATTGCCCGCACCAATCCGACGTTGGCGTCACTGACCACATCGTCCCAGTCCGGGCCGCGAAAGAGTCTGCGGTAAGGGCTTATAATTCGATTGACCAGGTAGTTATAATGATGGAATAAAGTTTCAGTTGTTTGTTCGCTTCGGGAAACAGTGGACGGCATCACGTCCCTCCTTATACTACAATCGTTAATACGGTCGTTTTTGTGTCACGGAAAAATAAAATTACCGCTGTTTTTTTTGCTGCAGCGATGAGAGTTTAATGCGCTGCTGAATCGACACGGCGTTATCTTCGGTGCCGAAGAGTTTTATCCCTTCCATCGAGGCAGCCACCGCGCAGCCGACCAGGCAGTCCAGCCAGTGGTTGTCCGGGCGGGCGGCCTTGAGCTTCCATTCATCGACCGTCCGGTCCCGCGCCATCGTCTTGATGCGAAACTCGGCCGTCAGGTGTTCGGCCAGAAGGCGATGCGCTGCTTCTTCCCGTCCGTACAGCGACAAAGAGCCGGGGTCGCCCATCGCCACCGCCAATCGGGCGTGCACAAAGCTCTTCCAGTAGTTGGTGTCAATCAGGACATGCCGCATCGCGCGTTTGCCGGTGGTATTGGGGATTCGCCAGTGAAGGCCGACGCGGTCGCCTTTTTTGCGTTTGTAGTCGGAAAACGGAATCGAAGACGCCCCGACATACTTGCCGTGGCTGGGCAGCACAATCCCGGAAAACCGCGACTGCCGGCAGAACTGATAGACCACGTCGGTCGATTGTCCCCAGTTGGCGTCGATCAGACACCGGTCAATCTTCATCTGAAGGCCATCCTCACGGTGATAAAACCGGGACAGTTTCTCCTCGGTCAGCTTGTCGAGGGCGTGGTAGATCGCCCCCTCCAACCCGGCCTGGGGCTTTTGCTGGGCCAGTGTGCGGCGAAGATCCCGCAGGGTAAAGAACTGCCGTTTCTGGTCGGGCCAGGTACCGTAATCGATGACATAGCCGGTAAACTCCGTCTCCCAGCCGCACAGCATCCAGAAAAGCGCCTTTTGCTGGACGTCGATAAACAGCGTCAGCGCCGAACAGCCCACCGGAACGATGGCCCGGTTGTAGCCGTTAAGTTTTTCCGCAATCTCCTCGGCCGTCAGCATCTGCTCACCTTCGGCCATAACCAGCGGCTCGTTCTGATACTCGGCAAAGAAGGCTGCCTCATCCCGGAGCTTAAGATTCATCGCGTGCTGAATAGCCGAAAGTTCATCGGGATTGTGCCGCTCGGACCAGGCGACCACCGCACCGACATCCATTGCCTCCCTGTTGCTGCGATAAAACTCGGTCGCCTCGGACCCATCCCCGTCATTCCGCAACGAATCAGCACGGATTTCGGCGTACTGTAGCCAGAGCTTCTCGTTGGTCGGGAAGGCATAGACCATCTTGGTCCGTTCCCCTTGCCATTCGGGGTGTTTTTCCCTATCAAGGATATTATCCGCCATATCGCCGGGCCGGATGACGGTGCAGGCCATCAGGCCGGATATCTTCTTGCCGGGTCCGGCCATACCGAGAACATCCCCGGCCAAAATCGCCTCTCGCCGCTGCGATTGCGAGGGGCTCCAGGCCGATTCGGTGGTCTGGGGGTCGTCCACCATCACCAACTGCGGCCGGACCACCTTGCCGTCCGGGCGGGCGTGGTTTTGGCCGCGGATGTCCGAACCCTTCATGCCCGAACAGGAGATCACCACGCCGGAGGCGGCGCTACCTTCTATTGTCGGCAGGACGATCTTGTCGTTCATCCACTCAATCCGCGTGGCGATGCCGTTGTGCTTTTGGCCCTTCTGCCGGTTGGTGATGCGGTCCAGCGCCCGGACCGGCACAGTCACCTCCGGGAAGTCCTCACGCAGAAGGTCGTTGGTCTCCAGCCAGACCTTGATCGTCTCCAGAAGGTTCTGTGCCCGCTCGGCCGATGCAGCGATCAGGCAGACAAACTCCGTCGCCCCGATCAGCGCCGACCACAGGCAGGCCATCTGCATCATCACGGTATTGTGCGTCGGTACCATCTTGCGGCCGGCCAGATACAGGTGTGATGGAGAATCCACCTGAATGCATCGCACCGGCACCGATTCTGTCGGCTCAATCGAAACGATGTATCGGGATTGCGACAGCGGCCGTGTCTTGGGAAGCGGCCGCTGGCGAGCGTATTTCCGACGGAGTGTAAAAACCGGCCGCTCACGATGAACGGTAAATTGGAATCGGTGATACGGCCCAAGATGTTTACCGTTGAGATTGATATATTTCTCACTTCGCCCGTATTTAATCCCCAATGAACTGAGCAAGTCACCAAAATCATCGGCCAAGGCGGGGTACTTGATGGCGATTTCACATTCGCCGCCTTCACTGATATAGCCGTCGGTGTCCATCAGACCTCGCAGTACCTGCATGCGTTGCCCTTCGCCGGCGCGCAGATAAACGGACGGAATGTGTTTATTTTCCAACAACCCCAGTTGCCGTAATTTTCCTTGAAATGACTGTTCACGCGGCCGCGTTCGGGTGAGAATCCCCGTATGGGTATGCTCGTCGGGCTGATGGCTGCGGTGGTGCAAAAACTCTCCCGACCAGCGAACCTGGTCGTTAATTTCCAGCCAGTCCCATTCAGCCAGAGTTACCGTCGAATGGGCACAGGTCCCATCGCCCAGCCAGACGCCCAGTGCATACGGAGCGATAGGGAGATTCGACGCCGAAATCTGCAGCGGCTTGGCCAGCGGGATACGGTAGCGCCGCTCAACCCGACGTTTGCCGGGAAGATTGACACGCGAAGCCATTTGCTGTGTTGTCAATGTCAATGGATTTTTTCGGCTGTATCGGTCATGAACGGTCCAGAGATGGTCCCGATCACAGACAATCTCTTCGCCATCGCTAAATCTCACCCGATAGCACGGGTGGCCTTCAATTACCTCCGTGGCATAAACAACCCGGCACATCAACCCTTGCTCATCAAACAGAAAATCCCCGACTTTGACATCGCCCATCGTTGTCCAGCCGGTGGGTGCTGCCAATGGGGTGTCCAGAGCCAGTGCCTTACCGCTGCCGCGCGGCATCGCTAGGGCAAACAATCCGCCCTTGAGAACCGCCTGTTCGATCTTGTCGATGACCTTGAGGTGATCCTCCGACCAGGCCAGATAAAACACTTCGGGAAAATATGTCTCGCAGAAACACTTAAAACTGCGCTCGGCCATCGCGCGGCGCAGAGGATTGACCACCGGCGGGATGGGGCCGATGTCCTGACCGGCACGGGCCAGCTCGGCGTTCCGCAGCCGGGAGGTCTCCTTGAGGTCGTCATAATCCCGCGTCGCCTTCGGCGGGGCCAGGTAAAGCTGCGTCAGCCACGCCGCATACCGCAGGAGGTCGACGGTCTTCTTATCGCCGATGGTATAGCCTGCCCGGTTGCGATGGCGGCGGAGTGTGCGTTCATTCAGCACCTCGCCGAAGCCGGCGGAGTTGAGCAATCGCGTCAGGTCGGTCGGCTTCAGTTTAGTCGGATTAATCAGCGCCACCGGCAGCCTCCCTGGCCAAAAACGCGGTGTATTCAATCAGGTTGATCGTGCCGGTCGCCGAGACGATGCCAGCAGTTCTGGCAATAGCCAGTACGTCTTGTCCGGATATCGTGCGACGGCTGGCCCGGCTGAGCAATAAGGCCAATTCCTCCGGCGTCAGCGCCGTGATTTTCATGGGTTTTTCCATTGCTTGTACCCCTTGTCCACAATGAGCAAAAATACTGCAAATAATTCAAAATTAAGGAATGAATCAACTTGGCTTTCCGCGCCGATTATGCGATCAGATCCATAACGGGATTAAAAAACGCAAAACACGAAAGGACAAAAACGATGAAGCTTTTTGATTTATACCAGACGGTCACGATTGCAAAAGGCCCCTTCAAGGGCACCCAGGGCAAGGTGATGGGACACCACAACGGAAAATACAACATCCGCTTTGGCGGCAAAGGAAAAAGGGTTGTCTTCTGCGATTTCCGGCCGCACCAGATTAAACGATAACGACACCGCAAGACCGAAAGGACAACGCCATGAAGCGCCTTGACGAAAACGCAAAAACGACCGCCCTCCAGAAACTCAACGACCTGCTGGCCGAAACCGAAGAGCCAACCGTTGCCGCGCTGATCCTCCAGGCGATGGACATGCTCTGCGACGCCCACCAGATGCAAATGCCCGAAGAGGCCATCAGCGTCAACATCGGGCTGGACGATTACTTCGGCCGCGATGTATTGACCCTGCGGTAAACCAAACCTTCTCACGCAGAGGACAGAACGATGAACCGGAGAGAAAAACACGCTGCCATCATCGCTTATTACGAATCGCTGGGCTATGAAATCGTCGGTTGGAAAGACGGGTATTGGCTCCGCAAGGACGGTCATAAAACCTTCATCACCACGGCCAAGGCCGCCCGGGCGGCCGGGATTAAGCCGACGCCCCGACCGGCCAAGATCGCACTGCCCTGGGGCGATTATGCGACCGTAGCGATGCTGAACAGACCACGACGGAAATAACCTTAAAAACGAAAGCACCGAACGATGACACTGCTCGAAAAAATCAAGAACCACCCGGCGGTCAAAGACATCGAAGACGACGGCGGCTGCTGTGGGCACCGCCACAACTGGATTGTCTGCCTGAACGATGACTGGGTGGATGTCGAAAACGATTGTGTTGGCGGTCTGGCCGAATACACCCTTACGGAAATATGGTACAGACTGACACACTATGTGAAGCATTTTGACGCATTGACCGATCCTGCGGAAATTAAAACAGCACGGCAGGCGCTGAACCGATAACGAAAGGATGTGACGATGCAAACCCAACGAACCGGCCACGAGGAACTGGACTATTTGAAGGATTATCTTATCCGCAACGGCATTAAGCCGTTCTGGGCCAACTCGGCGCTGGGCTGGGTGCGCCGCGTGATGGCGGGCAATACCCACTGGGTGACCGACTTGAAATCTCCGCGCCTCTCCCACAACAAAGATTACACGGGCGTCATCCGGCGTCTGACCGTTCATTGCACCATTCACAGCGAATCGGCGGCGGTGCCGGGAAAGATTATCTGGCTCTTCGGAATAATTTGTGGGTAAAAATAATGGGAATCGCCTTCGGCGATGCTGATTTATGCTTTTCAAACACCCCCCAACCGAAGCCAGATTTTTAAAAGGGATACGTTGCAATACAATGGA
>JAAYCR010000029.1 GCA_012729675.1 Phycisphaerae bacterium
AGATAAGTGGTATAGACTTCATCCCCCGTAAAATCAAGACTTCCAAAAATATGCCGGAAGGCTTTCTGGTCGCCGATAATGCGGATCACGGCCACGGTTTCCTCATGTCCCAACCCGTCATCGCAAACGATTTTTCCACTACAGATTGCCGAATGCGTATCGGTCTGAAACATGATATACCCCGTTGCACTCTCCCCGCCTTGTCCGCACGTTCCGGCCGTCAGGGTGATTCCCGAACCGGCTGAATCGCCGCTGGCCCACAGGAATTTGGCCCGTCCTGCACCCCATCGCCGGCAGGCCGACGCCGACGTGTCCGGACACGATGGACATTCCCCGACAGCTACACCCATCAAAACCAATACCAGCAGTATCCCTGCCAACACCGAAACATGCGACTTCATTGTAGAGTCTTCTCCTGTATTCAGATTATCATGGATAAAACAACAACACTTCCTTCAGCACGGACACAACCCCTGTGAACAGAAAACCTCCTATTTATTATGACGCCGCCGAATGAAAAAGGCGGATGGATATAATTCTGAAATTTCAAAAGTTTTTTTGCGTTCCTTTGCCGACGGCTTTTGTCTTGTGCACCTAAGTACTGTAGAACTAATCGCTTGGGTTCAAAACGCGACAACCGGGACGGCGTTCGACCCTGACAGATTTTTAGACCCCAAGCCCCCGTGAAACCGACTGAAAAAAATTTACAAAAATCTCAAAAAAACCAAAAACCTTTGTCGTTGACCGGCTTGATCGCTGAACGGGGATCGGAAAAAACAAAAATAGCCGGAACTTCTGGGACGCCGAAATGACCCCGGGAAAAGGACGGAGATACGAAAGCGCCATCCTCTTGAGCAGAGACTCACCCGGAAAAACACGGATGCCCCCGATTCGGTCTTTCGAAGGCTGCGGCCATTGTGGAGAGCGGGGGTGTGTTCTTCATCAGTTTTGTTTCCTGTCCCTTGCACCCCTCCCCGAGAAGGCTCGAACCTACGACCTAGCGGTTATAAACCGTTCGGGTTCGATTCGCCCCAAGAAAAAGGCAACAGAAGTCTCCTTATGGGACGGTGGGTCTTTTCATTTGATATGGTCCCTGTGCCGATGATCTGGCCCAGCGGCTCGAGTGCCACAATCTAATCCGAAAGAGTTCAAAAAGGCTGCAAAATCCTTTATTCAGACCTGGACAGTCTTGAAAATCGGTTAAAACGGATTTTGGGCTTCGATCAAGTAAAATGCGACAGTTTATATCTTGTTATGCAGGTCAAGATAAGTCATTGTTGATGTAAATACAATAGGTAACGACTTTTATCTGGAATAGAGTTGTAAAACCGGCGTTTGGATAGTATCATCGGGTCTCAAGAATGTCGGTATGTCTTCTAAATAGGACAATATGAGTACAGATTACCATGCTAAATATTTTGCTTATGATTTGACCCGGCAAGGCGGGAAGGGTATCGACCGGCTGTCGCAGTCGCTTTTTGACGCTTGTGTTGACTTGAACCCCCATCAGGTGGAGGCGGCGATATTTGCACTCCGGTCGCCGCTTTCGAAGGGGACATTGCTGGCGGACGAGGTCGGGTTGGGAAAAACCATAGAGGCGGGATTGGTTTTATCGCAATATTGGGCTGAGCGAAAACGGAATTTGATTATCATTTGCCCCGCATCCCTACGAAAACAATGGCAGATCGAATTGGAGGAGAAGTTCAATCTCCCCTGTATCATCATTGATTCAAAACTGTACACAAAGTTTCAAAACGACGGTCATCGCAACCCTTTTAATGCAAATAAAATCGTAATTACTTCGTTGCACTACGCCAGTCGCATGGCCGGGGATATTCGCCAAGTACAGTGGGACTTGGTTGTCATTGATGAAGCCCATAAGCTCCGCAATTCGCATCGTGCCAGCAATAAAATAGGGCAAAATATACGCTGGGCGCTGGAAGACCGGAGAAAACTCTTACTGACAGCCACCCCATTGCAGAATGCCTTGACCGAATTGTATGGAATCACGACATTAATCGATGAACAACTATTTGGCGATCTGCCAACCTTCAGGACGCTTTATGCCAATTCTGATGGAGACCTTGACGATCTCAAGGCACGGCTGGCGGGTTTTTGTAAACGAACACTCCGAAAGGATGTGCTGGAGTTTATCCAATACACTGAACGCAAGCTGACGACCATTCGGTTTTCTCCGAATGACGATGAGCATCGGCTTTATGAATCTGTGTCGTCATTTCTGCAGCGCGAAGGCACCTACGCACTGCCTAAACAGCAAAAACACCTTACGGTTATTGTGGTGCGCAAGGTACTCGCTTCATCCCCGGTGGCGCTGGCCGGAACGCTTGAAGTCATCCGAGACCGTCTGATTGGTTTACGCGAACAAGCCACGGAGACACGGGACATCGCTTCCATGTTGCTGGGACAGGAAGATTTGGATGAAGACCTCATCGAAGAACTGCTTGAGGAAATGGAGACGGAATCCCAACAGGGTGAGCAATCCGACCAGGAGGAAGAGAAGCTCGACAGGGCCAAGCTGGACGCTGAGATTCAGGAAATTGAGCACTATATTCGCTGGGCACGGAGTATCGGGATTGACACCAAAACGCGGCATTTGCTCAAGGCGCTGGATATTGGGTACCAACAGATGTCCGCAATGGGTGCGCGTCCTAAAGCGGTTGTGTTTACCGAATCACGAAGAACCCAACAGTACCTGAAAAACTTTCTCGAAAATAACGGTTATGCCGGACAGGTTGTGACCTTTTCCGGCTCCAACAACGACACTCACTGCACTGAAATATATCACAAATGGCTCAAAAATAATCATGAGACCGGAAAATCCACCGGTTCAAGAGCGATTGATATGCGTCATGCGATTATTGACGCATTTGAAAATGAAGCAAAAATTATGATCGCAACCGAAGCTGCGGCTGAAGGTATTAATCTTCAGTTCTGCTCTCTTGTGATCAACTTTGACCTTCCCTGGAATCCGCAGCGGGTCGAACAGCGTATCGGGCGCGTGCATCGCTACGGCCAGAAACATGATGTTGTCGTGATTAATTTCCTGAATGAACGAAACGCAGCAGACCAGCGGGTCTATGATTTGCTTTGCCACAAGTTCCATCTTTTTGAGGGCATATTTGGCGCATCCGATGAAGTTCTGGGTCGGCTGGACAGCTCGGCTGGTTTTGAATCTCGCATCTTGGACTTGTACCAACAATGCCGAACCATCGAGGAAATCGAAGAAGCGTTCCGACGGCTCCAACAGGAACTTGACGAGCAAATTCAGCTTCGGCTTCAGGACACCCGGCAGAAGGTACTCGAATATTTCGATGAAGAGGTGCATTCACACCTTAAAGTCGATTATGACCAGGCACTGCAATGGCTGGATGCCGTCGGACGCAAGCTCTGGCGGCTGACGCGATATGTACTTGACGGGAAGGCACGGTTCAACGACGATGATCTTAGTTTTTATCTGGAGACCAGCCCCGTCCCTGACTTGCCCAGCGGCAGGTACCGGCTAAACCGCAAACGCGATGTGCGCGACAAACAGCCGGTCGCCGACGACCCCTTTGACGCGGAAAACATCTACCTGTACCGTCTTTCCCATCCGCTGGGCCAATACTGCATACAGCACGCCAAAGCACTGGCAACCCCGACGGGAAAAGTAACATTTGACCTTTCCGGCTATGCGTCTAAAATATCGGTCTTGGAGACGCTCAAAGGCGACAGCGGATGGCTAATATTAAACCGGCTTTGCATCCACAGTCTGGAAAAGGAAGAATTTCTCTTGTTTTCCGGGTTTACCGATGCCGGAACCAATTTAACTCAGGACATTTTGGAGCAGCTTTTTAAGTTGGATGCTGCCCATCTTGATTCGGTCGAGGCTCCATCGGACATCCAGCAGCGGTTAAGTGCCGATGCGGCTGTGTTTGCACGGTCCACCCTTCAACGGTCGCTGGAGGAAAACAACCGGCATTTTATGGAACGGCAGAACCAGTTAAACCGCTGGGTTGATGATGTCGTCGCTGCCGCTGAGCGTCAGTTGGATATGGCCAAAGCCGAGATTCGCGCCGCCCGCAAAGAAGCGACCTACGCGCGCACGGTCGAAGAGCAGACGGCCGCACAGGAAAAAATCCGTGCCCTCGAAAAGAAAAAACGCGCCGCCCGCCGTCAGATTGACGAGGTCGAAGCGCAGGCCGAAGAAAAACGCGATATTCTGATCGACGCACTGCGAAAAAAGATGGTTCAGGATACAGAGCTAAGCTCTCTGTTTATGATACGATGGTCAATAGAGTAAAGAGACTATAGATGAGCAAATTTGAAGAGTTGACGGCCAAACTGCAGGAATTGTTCGAGCTGGATAAGGCCGATCTGGACTTCGGCATCCACCGGATTATCAAGCAGAAACACGGCCAGATTAAGCGTTATCTGGAAACGACCCTGCCGCAAAAGGTCAAATCCGTCCTGTCCGACCTGTCGCGGGCGCAAAATACCGAACGCCTCGAAGAGCTGCGAGCCCGGATACAGGAGGAGTTCGGACGGCGGGCCTTTGACGACAACTGCACATTGGCCGACCCGGCAGCCCAACAGGACGAGAGGGGACGTCAATATCTTGCCCTGCTGGAGGCGTCCGGCGAGTCGCGCGATCTGGAGCGGATTGAGGCCGAGGTGTATTCGCATTTGTACGATTTCTTTAGCCGGTACTACGAAGACGGCGACTTTATCTCATTGCGCCGCAGCAGCAACAAAAACAAATACGCCATCGGCTACAACGGCGAGGAAGTCCTGCTGCACTGGGCCAACAAGGACCAGTACTATATCAAATCCACCGAAGACATGAAGGATTACACCTTCACTCTTGAGCAAGGCGGCTGCGCCTATCGCGTTCACTTCAAACTGACCCGGATGGATGCGGTACAGAACAACAACCAGGCCAAACGCCTGTTTGTCATTGACGACGAGACCGATATTCAAGAGTCCGACTCGGTACTGGTGATTCCGTTCCACTTCAAGGAATTTACCGGCCGCACCCCGAATAATCGGCAACTGGTCGCCGAACTGGAAATCGTCCTGAATGCCAAAATGTCCCCGGTCTGGAAAGAGCGGCTTGCGGCCGATGACCCCACCTACACCGGCGACGACGGGCGAACCGTCCTGCAAAAGCACCTGCAAAACTACACCCGCAAGAATACCAGCGACTATTTTATCCATAAAGACCTGGGCGGGTTTTTGAACACGGAGCTGGATTTTTACATCAAAAATGAAGTGATGTATCTGGACGATGTGGACGACCGTCCTGCCAACTATCTGGAAGCGGAGATTCGCAAGATCAAGGCCATCCGGCTGATCGCCAAAGACCTGATCGCCTTTTTGGCCCAGTTTGAGGACTTTCAGAAAAAGCTCTGGCTCAAAAAGAAGTTTGTCTATGACACCCAGTACTGCATCACGCTGGACCGCGTGCCGGAGACGCTCTACGCCGACATCGCCGCCAACGACGCCCAGCGGGCCGAATGGGTGCGGTTATTTGCCATTGACCAAATCCAGGCGGCCAACGGTGATCTGCTCGAAGGCGGCTCTCCGGCCTACTCCGAACCCTTAACCGTCGAGTTTCTCAAGGCCAATCCGTTTCTGGTGCTGGATACGGCCTTCTTCGATGCGGACTTCAAATACCGCCTGCTGGCTACCATCGAGGACATCGACGCACAGCTTGACGGCCTGCTGATTCATTCGGAAAACTTTCAGGCATTGAATCTATTGCAGGAACGGTACAAGCAGCAGGTCAAATGTATTTATATCGATCCGCCGTTTAATCTAGGCGAAACTGCAGATTATTTATATAAAGTCGATTATAAGGATTCTACATGGATGACCCTTTTGGAAAATAGGTCTCGCCTATCACGACACCTGCTACGAAAAAGTGGCAGCAAAATGATTCGGTGCAATCATGATGGAAACATGCTTGTTAGAATGTTGATGAATTCACTCTTTGGTAGCCAAAACTATCGAAATGAAATTATTGTAAGAAGGGCCGAAGAATCTAAAGGAGATTTGAACAAACAGTTTGCTGGCGTAAAATCAATCACGGTCAATTACGACAACCTTTACTGGTATTCTAATCATCAAGATACGAGATTTGGGCGATTTCTGAAACCAACTGGTGAAAAACAATCACAATCACATTGGCATTCTTTTTGGAAAGCTGAGAACCGTCCAAACTTAAGATATGATATTTTAGGGATTGATTTGAATAATCACTATGGCCAGTGGATGTGGAAGAGAGAAAGAGCTTACAGAGCTGTTCAAAATTATATTGAATATGAGAATAATAGAAAAAAAACAGGTATTGATTTAGATTCTTATTGGGAACAAAATGCTGAAGACTATTATAACAAGCATAGCGTCAATCTCGAATTTATAAAAAGAGACGGTGATGGTTATTCTTCCATAAAATATTGGATCCCACCTCGAGCACAGGTTATGGCGGACAACAACTGGCTCGATATAAAGGGATACGCAAATAAATGGGGCTTTAAAACGGAAAACTCAGAAGGTCTACTCAAAAGAATTATAGAGACGCTATCTGATGAAAGAGACTTTGTTTTAGATTATTTTGCAGGCAGCGGAACGACTGCTTGTGTTTCTCATAAATTGCGAAGGAAATGGATTACAGTTGAAATGGGAGATCATTTCGACTTTATCTTACATCAACGAATTAGGCACGTTTTGTTTGGAGATCAGTCAGGCGTAAGTAAGGATGTTGAATGGTACGGTGGAGGATTCTTCAAATATATGCGTCTGGAAAGCTATGAGGATACGCTGAACAATCTGGAAGTGGAAGACCGTCAGCAGGATTTATTGGGGCTTCCCGACGCGGTGCAGGAGCAGTATCTGCTGGGTTATATGCTGGACCTGGAGACCCGCGGCTCACTGCTGGGGCTGGGGCGTTTTGAAAATCCATTCGATACCACGCTGAAGATTTACAATCGACAAACCGGCAAGGCCGAACCCAAGCCCATCGACCTGCCGGAGACGTTTAACTATCTGCTGGGCCTGCGGGTGCGCGAGATCAAGCGGCGGGACGGCTTTTTGACCGTCGAGGGCGAAAACCCCGCCGGCGAAACCGTCCTGATTATCTGGCGCAACGTCGCCGAACAGGACAACGCGGCCCTGGAGCGGTTTGTCTCCGAGACGCTGCGCATCAACACTGCCGACACCGAGTACCACGCGATCTATATCAACGGCGACACGACGCTGAACGACCCGCACAAGAAGATTTTGCTGACTGAGCAAGTCTTCAATGCCCTGATGTTTGACCAGAGAGGGCTGCTGTAATGGCACGATTGGACAAACGACTGGTTCTGAACGAGTGGCTGTTTGGGCAGTTTGGCTATAGTGACACGCAAAACGGGATGCGAAAACTTAGCCGGGCTTTGAAGGAGACCCAAACCGGCTGGGATGAACAGAATGTGTTCTATTTTCGCAGGCAGCTTGAGTTGTCATTGCCGTCGCATCGGGCCGTCAGCAATGACTTGTTGACTGAATACGACCAGAATATCTATCGCCACTGGGCGCAGATTGTCCGTAAACGCAAAACCGTCGAGCACCGGGACATATTTCCGCTGTATTTTCAGTATCTGTCGCTGTTGTTTAGCGAACATTATCTGGATCGCTGGACACGCGACAAACAGCAGCGGCAAACGACCCTGCTGGACGATTTGAATGCGTTTGCCGAGACGTTCAACCAGCGATTTACAGGGCGGGCCGCAGCCGCCGACCGCATCGAGCTATTTACCGAGACGGACTTGTCTCGGCTGGCTTTCTGGATTGCCACCGGCGGCGGCAAAACCCTGATTATGCACTGCAACATCCGGCAGTTGGATTATTATATCAAACAGCGAAAGCTGGACCGCTATTTTAACAAATATATCCTCATCACTCCGAATGAGGGGCTGACCGACCAGCACCTGGACGAGTTTGACCTGTCGGGCATACCCGCCGAACGCTATGAGCGCGACCGCGGGACGTTGCTGAGCAAAACCATTGTTGAAGTCATCGAGATTACCAAGCTCAAGGAAAAAACCGGCGTTACCACCGTCTCGGTAGAGGAGTTCGGCAGAAATAATGTCGTGATGGTCGATGAGGGCCATCGCGGCTCCGGCGGAGATGAGTGGTTCAGCAAACGCCGACAACTGTGCGAGCAGGGGTTTTCGTTTGAGTATTCGGCGACCTTCGGCCAGTCGGTCAATGCGCTGTCCGGGGCCAAGCAAAAAGAAATGGGGCAGTTTTACGCCAAAAGTGTGATTTTTGACTATTCGTACAAATTCTTCTTTGGCGACGGCTATGGCAAGGATTTTCATATCCTGAATTATCGTCAGGAAGAAGGCGGTGCGATTGATGAGCAGCATAAGATTTATCTGACGGCTTGCCTGTTGCGGTTTTATCAGCAATGCAAGCTGTATAAAGACCGCAACGGCCACTATGCCAGCTATCTGGTCGATGACCCGCTGATGGTGTTTGTCGGCGGCTCGGTAACCGGCCAGCGGCAACAGACCCACGATACCGACGTTGTAACGGCGCTGAAGTTTTTTGCCGATTTTATCGCTGATGAGCGGCAAAGCGTTCAGATGCTTGATTTGCTGATACGTCACCGGGATGACCTGCACGATCAGGATGGATTGGTTTTTCGCAATGCGTTTCAATATGTAACCAGTCTGTTCCCGGCAACCGATGCAGATTCGGCTGCGAAACTCTTTCAGGATATTCTTGACGTGGTGTTCAATACCAGCGGACGTGGCCTGCTGCACGCGGTGCATCTCAAAGGCAGCGGCAGCGAGATCGGACTGCGCGTCGGCGACGGGGGCGAGTATTTCGGCGTGATTAATGTGGGCGAGCCCAAGAAACTGTGGGATTTGCTTGAAGAACGCCATGGCGAAACCATTGCCTGCTCCGAACAGGAGTTTTCTATCTCGCTGTTTGATCAGATCAAGGCACCGAACAGCAAAATCCGGCTATTGGTCGGGGCCAAGAAGTTTATCGAGGGCTGGAACTGTTGGCGTGTTAGCTGTATGGGGCTGGTCAATATCGGCCGTAATGAAGGGTCGCAGATTATCCAGTTGTTCGGGCGCGGTGTGCGGCTCAAAGGGCTTGATTTTTGTCTCAAACGCAGCGGTCATCTTCCAGACGTTGAACACCCCCAATATATCGCAGAGCTTGAAACCCTCAATGTATTTGGAATCCGCGCCGATTATATGCAGGCGTTTAACGAATACATCGAGGAAGAGGATGTTGATTCAGAGAAAAAGACTGAAATTATCGTGCTGCCGACGCTGGAAAATCTGGCACGAACAGACCTGAAAGTGATTCTGCCAAAAAAAGAAATGCCTGACTTCAAAAAAGAAGTCAAACCGACATTAGGCCGCGATGACAGAATCCGTACCAAAGTTTCAGCGGACTGGTATGGTCGCCTGGACAGCCGGACGACACGCTTTGATCTGCATTCTGCTGACGAGCAACACTTCAATGAAGCGTCTCTGAAGCCGGAAAATCGTCTGTTTCTGGACTATGACAAATTGTACTTCGACTTGCTAAATTTTAAGAAACAGAATGCGATGTACAATCTGGAGATCAGCAAAGAGGCTATTCGGCAATTGTTGTCACAGGATGATTGGTATGTGCTGTGCATTCCTAATCATCTGCTGGAGTTTTCGCACTTTGCCAAGGTGAATATTTGGCAGGAGATTGCCGGCGATTTGCTCCAGAAATATTGTCGAAAGTTTTATAACTTCAGAAAAGACGAATTTGAAGCGCCCTATCAGGAATACCGCACGATTCAGCAGATTCTTGAAGACCCGGAGCAGCGACATAACAAGCAATTCCTGCAGAATCTTCGGGTCGAATATAGAGCAGCGATTGAAAAAAGCCAGGAGCAATTAATTCAAGACTTGAATGTGGTCAGTGAACAACTCAAACAGGGTAATCTACAGGAGTATAATTGGGGCAGGGATGAATTTGTTGTGTTCAATTTCGACCGGCATTTGTATCAGCCGCTGATTCATGTGGCGGATGGAGCTGTCGGTATTACGGTCAAACCGGCTCATCTTAACAAACATGAGAAGAAATTCATCGACGACCTTAAAACATGGTGTCAAGCAAACGCCGAGGGTTTTCTTGACGGAAAAGAGCTGTATGTTTTACGCAACCAAAGTCGAGGAAAAGGTATCAGCTTCTTTGAAGAGGGTAATTTCTATCCAGACTTTATTGTATGGCTTTTGGACAACGAGACCCAATATGTCACATTTATTGACCCGCACGGTTTGCGCCATGCACGCAGCTTTGACGACAGCAAGATTCGGTTTTCGCAAACGATCAAACAAATTGAGCAGGAACGCTTACGAGATGATACAGTTGTCTTGAATTCGTTCATTCTGTCCCCAACTCGATACGGTGAAATTTCTCATTGGGCAGGCGGCGCAGATATGCAAATATTCCATGAACATAACGTTTTGTTTATGTATGACGATGAAGATTATGTTTCGATGTTGTTTGGTAAGGTGCATGTATAGAATAAAGCCGCCGGACACCGGCAGAAAGCAGATGAATTATGAAAGTCGAAATCAAAGGAAACGAATTGATTATCACGGTTGAATTACAAACCCCGACCCCCTCAGCGAGCGGCAAAACACTGGTTGTCGCGTCCAGTCATGGCAACCAGGTCACCACGGCGGTGATTGACGGCAAACCGGTGGTTGTGGGTCTGAATGCGTATATCAAAAAGTAGAAGATGTCATGAACACAATGGAGTCGATTTATCAGAGGCTGTATAAGATTTACAACAAACATCGGCAGCAGTACAAAGAAAATCGCTATGACTCGCAGCAGATGTGTCTGATGTGGTCCACCGACAATCCGCCGGACGAAATACGCTATTCAGAGCCGATGGAAGACATTGAAACGGCCTTTGGCATTGTTGTCGATGACGATGACGCCCTTGACCTATATGATATGACGCTGAAGAAGGCCGCTCAAAAAATACATGCAATGCAAAAAGATCAGCATAACCATAAAACAAAAGGATAAAGAACGGATGGGCACACATAAAACGACGAAAGCTAAGCCCAGACGGCCGCGCGCACGTTGCGGTCTGTGCGGCAAGACCGGCAAGCTGACCCGCACCGAATGCTGCGGCCAGTGGATTTGTGACGATGAGCACAAATATAAGCTGTTTTCCTACGCCCATAACAGTTGCTCCAGAAACCATCGTCGCTATACCCTTTGCGGTTATCATCACAATGAAGGCCACGCAGGCGACTGGAAGACGTGTGAAAAGTGTAAAAAAGATTTTGAAGACGAAGTGGAAATGTATGTCCATTACAGTACCAATGAATACAACTTCGAAAAACTTGACAATCTGCCCGATTACGAGCCGACGCTGTGCAGCAAATGCAAAAAAGTGATCGTGCTGGGTGACGGCGGCTACTCGCAGCGTGGAGATGAATACTGGTGCCCCAAATGCACTGCAGCCGAATTTCCAAACGCCTTCTGACGGTTGAAGGACAAGCTATGGCAGAATACGGCGAGTGGAATCGGAAGGGTGCAACCCTTAGCGATGTTACGGCAGAGAAAGAATACGGCGTGGACCGCGATTTCATTATAAAGGGCATACGCGCCGGCAAGTTGGAATACCGTGAAGGCGTGATTTACGGCAATCCCTATTTAAGGGTATTGCGAAGCCAGCTTGAGCAGTACATCGCAGAGGTACTCGGCAAGGATCATTTGTTGCAAAAAAAGGGCAAAACCGAGCTTCGCAGAATAAACAAAGAAATCGCTGCCTTGGAAAAGCAACTGAACGAACTGAAATCGCGAAAAGCAGCAATTGAAGACGTAAAGAGAAAATAAAATCACTCTATCGCCACCATTGCCCTCATTTCACCACTTGCCCGCCGGACACCGCGTCGTCGCCCACCTGATTTTCAGGCTCATATTGCACCCGCACAGGCCGCAGCGCATCGCAAGTCCCTCATAGAAGACAAGGTCTCACAGCTCGCAGATTTTCGTAATGCGGTCAATTTCATCGGGCGGACGGTGTTTGCATCCGGAAGCGACGTGCTTGGCGGTCTCAACGGCCAGCGTCTTGGCCATGGTTGTTATTGGAGGCGTTTTCATTATACCTGCTTCCAGTTTGACGGAATGCCGCCTTCTTCGCAGTCGCAGGCCCTGTACTGCACGCGCCATTTGTAACCCAGGCCGCTTTGCGGGACTTCGGCCCAATACTCGTGCGGGCGTCCAACTTGGGAGCGCCCATCTGGGAACGTGCCGGCCACATTTCCAAGGCTCCGCCAGCCACTGCCAAGGGTGGGGTCATCCTCGCAGGTGAAGCGATATTCAATGCATCCGTTTTCGTGGTCCGCTTGCACGGCGGCCATGATATGATACCATTTGCCGCCGACTTGACCCTGGAACGGACTGCCGCTGTTAAGCTGCGCAGGGTCAGGGCTGAGCGGGAAGGCATTATAATCACACCACCATCCCGGCAGGCCCTCAAAAACATGCTCGGTCTGAGAGCAAACGTTATTATTCGCCGCATACAGCATCCCTTCCTTGACAATGCCGAGCACGGTAAACGTAAACACAAAATCCCGCACAGTATTGCGCTCAACGCACGGCGGCTCAAACCACACCTGGCCGCTGCTGTTGGTGGTGCCGGTCAACTCGTTCTCGTAGACCGGATTTTCTCCCGCTGGCCCGGCCGTGACCTTGACTGTTACCGCAGCGCCGTGTACGGGGTCGTTTGAGGGCAGGGATTTGACTGTAAACTGCGCCCTGGCCTTGTGGTATCCTTCCGGACAACTGCCGGATAAATCGTCGGTCGGCCCACACTCGCCGATGGCCATATAGAAGTCCTCGACCGGCCCAAGGAGACAGACATTGCCGCGAAACACCGTCTCGTAAACAAGGTACGGATACGCCGTATGGAATCCCCATCCCAATTGTCCCTCCGACTTGGGAACCTGAAACCCTCTGGCCGGCGGCCACGGCGGGCTGGGCCAGCGGTATACATCACGCCAATAAAAGTATTGCTGAAGGTGGTCCGACTGCATATTGAACGCCGCGGCCTTGTCATTGACCACGTCCCGGCAAAACAGCCACGCAATGCCGGATAGGACACCTGCGCTTGTCGGGGCTGACAGGTGCGGATAATCCGCCCAGTTGTGGACATGCAGGATGGCCCCGTCCGTTTTCCGGATGATGGCATAATAGCGCAGACTCCACGTCGCATAATCGGTGGCATACACCACAAAATAATCCTTGCATTGCGCCAGCACGTCCCACACATCGCAGTCCGGGTGGATATTTGAGGGATGTACCTGCCAGGCGACAAACAGCTCCATCCGATTGCTCAGCGGACTGGTATCGGGGCGGTAGCCAAGCCCCGTAATCTGCGTACTGCTCCACTGATGCTCGGGAATAACAACCTGCCAGCTGTCCATCCACCCGCCATAGAGGCGTCCATTGCTGCATTGGAAGCCTGCGTAGGCATATTGCTGCCATCCCTGTCGCCAGCTGACGCGACGCCAGGCAAATCCAGCGGTGTTAAACCAGGGCGTATGAATCCCGGTGAGTACATATTCAATCGGCTTGGAATAATCGGGGACGGGCGGATCGCCCCCGGCGCTTTGCCAGCCGACAACGATCTTGGTGCCGGTTTCGGATTCGACGTTGTGGTTAAGGGAAATGTCCGAGGGTGTCCAAGTCTCGGTATGGTGTGTCCAGACAGGAGTGTCGCCGCCTGACAGGACGCTTTTAGTGGTATAAAGCATTTTCGGGTCGTATTGAGACTGCGGCCCGCCGCGCCCGCCAAACTCCATCCCCCACAACTGGCTGCCGTATTGGCCACCGTCCTTAAACGAGCCAGCATCGTCAATCCCGGCCCAGACGAAAGACTGGGTAGCGCCGTCAAAAAACGCCACACCACAGGAATCCAGAACCGGATTGCCATAGCCCAGTTTCTGGGGGTCGCAGGTAAACCGTACCCCGTATTTTCGGCCGGTCAGGAAGTCAGAAAGCGTCACAGCACACGGCTCCAGCGGCAGACCGCCGATGGGAACCTTGATCTTGAAGTGACCGTCGGAGGTGTCCAGTTTCCCGAAAAGCGTCTCTTTTTCCAAAAACCCGATCTCATTGTTCATAGTGACTTGGATTTGGCCTTTGTGGGAATCACTTAAGCAAAACGTCCCGTCCCACTGCCGGTGACCCCCGTCTCCGCACTGGGTCGGCCACTCGGCCTCGGTGGTCTTAAAGCGCACACGAAGCGGGAGGAACTGGACCGGATGCTGAAGCCAAATCTTGGCGATGTGCCCGTTGATGGTATAGTCATACGCCATAGCGCCCTCTATAAACCGCTGTATGTACTGACGGCCAATTGAATCGGCAGCGTGTGCAGGGAGATGTATTTGTTCTCGGCCATCCGGACGGCGGCGATGATATTATTCGTTTCATACAGATTATTATTGGTGTGCGTCGGATACCGATAAACATCCACAGGGTCGTTCGAGAACCTCCAGTCGTTACTGAACGTTCCGGTGGCAGGATTAAAGGCCTGGATGAGACCCTGCATCGGGTGCAGGCTGACGTTGGTCAATTTGACCCACGCCAGTTGCGGTGCCGCAGCTGCAGCGACAAGACCGCTGTGATAGACGATGGCCCACTTCAGACCTGTGCCGTATTCCTTCCAGATGATCTTGCACGGGCCGGTGGTCCGGCTGATGAGGAACTCGATTTCCTGGTTGGCGATGTCGGCATCGGCAAACTCGTGACTTTCGCGATGGACCTGGATTCGTACCGGACAGTAGCCCGCATACCACGCCCGACCGATAGTGCCGACCTTGATGGGTTCGCAGGCGATCAGGAATCCGCCCAAGGGGGCATTGCTGCCGTTCCAGTTGCCCGGCCGCCAGGCGGACAAGACGACCGACTCTGCAAACCCCGCACTGGGGACTGGCATGCCGCCTCCATCCATCGCGACCATAGCGCTGGTTCCGGGGTCAATGATCCCGAATTGCGGAATGTCGCCTGGAAACCATCCCTCAGTGGCCCGCACAAGAACGGTATTCGGGTTTTGGGATAGTTTGCCCAAGAGGTGGGTCTTGTCCGGCGACTGATCCTTGATAAAGGTCTCGATCTTACGCCAGGTCGCAGGCGAGATGTTCACGCGTTTGGCCATTAGCTGGTCCCGATGGCTAAATCTGCAAAATTGACAAACGGGTACAACCGCTCAAGGTAGGCCGCCACCGGCTGCTGGATAAGGCGGCCTTCATTGATGCTGTCGCCGTACATCACCCATAGATAGTCCCAGCCGTACTTGAGGGGAACGGTGATGCCGCCGACGGGGATGTCGATGCGGTTGGGGCTGGCGGCAAACTGGAAGGTCAACTGCCACTTCTGCTGGCCTTCGAGGGTGACCAGTTGTCCGCTGACGCCCCTGAACTGCACCTCGCCGTCGGCAAACCCCCGAAAGGGCGCATGGTTGACGCCGCCGGTCATCAGGGCCAGCAGGTGCCGATAGCTGTTGGAGACCTGGGCCTGGGTCTTGATATGCGTCTCGCTGAAGGCGTATGTCGGCACGACAATATCGACGCCGTTGACCCGCTGGCCGTCGTAGCCGATAGCGCCCTGGGTGTTCGGCGCGCCGGCGGGGTACCGGCCAACCGTCAGCGGCGATTGCGTGATGTGCTGGCTGCCGCCGGTGGTGTCAAACGAGGTGGTAAAATCGTCAGAGGTAACCAGCCCGTAAAAGACCGTCGCCTTCCAGATGTTGGATGCCGGACGGGTTGAGTCGACATACTGGGCATTAATCTCGCGCCGCTGGCGGATCAGCCCTTCATAGGCGGCCGGAACCGCCGCGGTCAGGGCATCTCGCGCAGCCGCCTCGTTGGCTGCTGCGCGAATCGTATAGTGGAACTCGGCCTCTTTGCCGGGCACATAGCGGGATTCGATGTCTTGGGTTACGGTAACACTCATACGGCCATCTCCTCTTGGTCACGCTGGAGGTTCAGCATCTCACGTGTGGTCTTGGCAATCTGCTCGGTCGCATTGGCCGTGCGGTCGGCGGCCGAGCCGCCTTCGGCCCCGAAACGGCTAAATCCGCTGAATCCCCCGGCGGCGGTCAGCTTGGCAGCTGCGGTATCGAACAGACTGCCCAGGCCGGACAGGTTGGGGGCCTTGATGTCATCCGGCCTGCGCATCCGGCCCGGCGTGTCTTTATCCATGCGTTTTTGCCGTGCCTCATTCAGGGACTCCCGCCACGCCTTGCGGGCCGCTTCAAGGTCGTCGGCGTTCTCCTGCATCTTGTCGGAGTAAGCCTTGTCCAGCTTGC
Organism: Phycisphaerae bacterium; assembly: GCA_012729675.1. Taxonomy (GTDB): domain Bacteria; phylum Planctomycetota; class Phycisphaerae; order Sedimentisphaerales; family Anaerohalosphaeraceae; genus T3Sed10-213. Next base: position 16,376 of record JAAYCR010000029.1, read on the forward strand.
GGTGACGCTCGGCGTTTTGTTTGCCGATCTCATCCATCATCGCATCCCGCATCGTCGCCGCATCCTCACGCCGAGACTGACGCCTGCGGTCAATCTCCTGCTGTTGGGCCTTCTGGTCCTGGTTGATTTTATCGAGGGCCTTGTTCTTTTCGTCATCGACAATGCTGTACGCCGCTTCCAGATTGATGGAGTCATCGAACAGTTTCATAATCCACAGCGCTGCCTTGGTGGCGACCGCCTTCATCTTTTCCCACGTCCGGACAAAGAAGGAGCTAAAGCCGTTCCAGACCTTCTGCAAAAATGCCGTCGTCTCAATCCACCCAACCTCCAGGGCGTGCCAGACCGAGACCGCGGCCGCCAATGCCCCATCGAAGGCGTCATAAGCCAGGCGGACAAAGACATTGCGGAAGTTGAGCCAAATCTTCTCCAGGAAATTTGTTCCCCGTTCCCATTCCATCTTCAGCGTCAGCCACAGAATTCGTGCCGCCAGGGCAATATCCCCGGCCGCCAGTGCATCGGCAATCCCCTGATAGGCGTCGATGGCATCATTTTTAAGGATGCTGAACCGCGAGCCGAGCCATTCCAGCGCCTTGGCACCGGCCCCGGAGGCATAAATGAGATATGTCCCCAGCGCCGCCACTGCCGCAATAACCAGCACCACCGGCTGAGACAGGAAGGCAATCGCAACGCCGAGTGCCTTGAACACCGCGCCGACGGTTGTGATGACTCCGGCCAGCTTACCCAAGGCCAGGCCCAACGCACTGATTGTCCCGCCAAACAGCATCAATGCAATCCCACCGGCCACCACCGCTGCGGCGATCCTGGCGACGGTGACGACCACCTGCCGGTTCTGCTTAAGCCAGTCATTGAAGGTGACAATCACCTTGGTCACCCATCCGGACAACGCCTGCAGCGCCGGTGCCAAGGCCGCGCCCACCTGAAACGTCGTCATCTTGACCACCTTCCACAACCGCCCCAGTGCGTCGGTAAATTCCTCTGCGGCCGCGGCGTCCTGGCCGCTGATGGTCAGACCCAACGCTCGTGCCTCCTGCTGAAGCGCCTCAATCCCGGCAGCGCCGTGTTCGAGCATGGGAAGCAGTGCCGTTCCGGATTTGCCGAAGACCTGCATCGCTGCCGCAGCGCGCAAGGTGGGGTTTTTGATTTGGCTGAGCCGGTCGGCGATGAGTTTAAATTGCGCTTCGGGCGATAGACGCGATAACTGCTGATACGACAGTCCCAGCATCCCCAGCGCATCAGCGGCGGTTTTTGACCCCTGCCCGGCATCGGTAATCGTCCGCTGCATCTTTCGGACGCCGCTTTCGAGCGTCTCGATGGTCGTGCCCGACTGCTGGGCCGCAAACGATAGTTCCGACAGCGCTTCGGTCGAGAACCCCGTGCGTTTGGCCATTTTGCCGACCGAATCACCCATTGCCGCAAACGCCTTGGAGGCGGCGACCAGCGGCGTCAGGATGGCTGCACCCAATCCGACCATCTGTCGTCCCATCCGGCTGATGGCAGCACCAAACGCCTTGAGCTTCTTTTCGGCGGCACGGAGGCCCCGCACCAACTTCGTATCGTCGGCGAATAACTCGACAAACGCCCGACCCGCTCGAATCGCATTCGCATTGCCCATTAGATACCCCTCCCGGCCTGTAATTGTTGTCTTTCCTGTTGAATCCGCGCCTCGGCCATCCGGATATAGTCGGGATTTTGCTCAATCCCGATATACCGCCGACCGGTGCGGACACACGCCACCGCCGTGGTGCCCGAGCCGATGAACGGGTCCAGGACCACATCGCCGTGGTAGGTATAAAATTGAATGCAGCGATACGGCAGTTCGACCGGGAATGGGGCTTTGTGGAGACGGCTTCGCTCGGCCGGGAAGTACCACACCGTCGAAGCAAAGTCCATAAACTCCTGTCGGGTCATCGTGGATGTGCCGCGGTTGTTTTTTTTGACGCTGTGTTTATTCAGCACAAAGATAAACTCCATCCTCGCCCGACAGATGGGATTGGCCGCTGACATCCAGCTGCCCCAGGCAGTGTTGGAGCCGCAAAAGCTCTGCGGATCGCCGGAGCGTTTGGATTTGACCCAGATGATGGTCTCCCGAATCGTATAGCCGATGGATTTTATCAGATTCAGCAGTTCAATATAATCAAGACCCGCCGTTTTAACGGTCGAGACAGTATAGCCGACATTCAGACAAAACCGCCCATCGTCTTTTAAGACCCGATAGCATTCGGCCAGATAATCTCGCGTAAACGCCAGATACTCGGCCCGACTCTTGCAGTCGTCTGTGTGGCCATAGTCCAGACCGATATTGTATGGCGGGCTGGTGACACAGCAGTCCACGCATGCATCGGGCAGGGTCTTTATGACCTGCGTACAATCACCGCAGATTATAGAATCCAGCTTCACGCGATTGACTCAAACAGCAGAGGTTGATTGTTCATTTTTGGACTTTTGACTTTGTCCTTTAAACTATCAAAAGCGGACTGCCGGAACTGCCCCGACCTCTCAATCCTGGGGGGATTGCGGGTCTCTCTTGACCCCTCGCCCGCATCTATTTTCCAGATCAAATCGTGATGTTTGGGATAGCAACTGGTCCACTGGATGGGACTTTCCCGCAACAATTCTTTGCGGCGTCTGTGTCCGCACAGGAACGTGCAGTACCGAAACTGCCGTCCGCGCACGCGCCGCAGGTTCAGCCCTTGCCAGACGCTTTTGCTTCGGCTACCAAAGCGTGAGTTTAACAATCGCGGATGCACCGGCTCACCGTCGGCGGTCAGGTAGATTTCCGTATTGATATATCCGCCATAGTGCCAATTGGCCGCCTGATAGATGTAGCCGGGTTTACCGCGGATGCCGTCGGCCCAGGTAAACAAGACCTGTTTATCCGGCTGATTTTTGCGGAACCATTCCACACATCCGGACAATAACTGACTTTCGGTGTTCCGCGGCAATTCCTCACGACAGCACAGCCGACACAATTCCCAATAGTCCGGTGTATCCAGCGATGGAAACAGCCGCTGGATGGTGTGCCGAGGGCGTACCCCCCAGCCCCAGATAGCCGCACCGCCTAAGCCCTGGGCATCAACAAAGCCCAGGGCCAGGCAGCAGTGCGGAGGGAAGATATTGCTGTAGTGATACTGTCGGCACAGGGCCTTGGCATCGGCAACAGGGATGGCATCAACGGCGATCATGGTGTTTATGCGGCAGCCTTCAAATCGGTAATGACCTTGTCCTTACGCCGATTGTCCGCCGAGGTACCCAGGCCCAATGCGCCGCCCAAGAGGCCAATCCCTATCGGGACCAGCGCCGCAGGATTGAGCGTTCCCTCGGTGGCACTAACGGCAATTAGGCCGACGGTCTCCAGAAGCTGCTGTTTGAACTCATCCTGCCGCTGCAAATCGTCCAGCCCGGCCGCCACACGCTCGTTAAAGGCACGGATTTCCTCATTGAACGCGGCGATCTGCGCATCCAGCTCAATCCGTTGGACGGCAAAGTCCTTCTCGCCGATTAAAGCCTGCCGCTGGAACTCTGCGCTGCTGACCTTGGGCGTTTGACCGTCGGCGGTGGTAATCAATCCCGCCGTTGTCGCCTGGCACCCGGTCAGGTTCAACACCAGTCCCATCGCGAGGATGAAGACCAATACCGAGGCGACGGCGTAGCGATTGTGGTCCACAAAGTTCAGTACGGTGTGTACAACGTCATTTTTCATCTGCGGTCTCCTGTAAATAGTGCTTTCAGTAACGATACATTTTCCTTATCCACCACCACGGCATCCGGCCGTGATGTGTTGTTCTGCATTGGATTAAAGTCTGAGGGTTTGAAGGGTTTGGTTCTCTTGGGGTCACGGTTGACGTTGGCGATCAGGGCTAAAAGGGCTGACGTGTGCTGCCAAGCGTCTTTGGATTTGCCCTCGGCCATCCAGAACAGCTGACGCAGTGTCAGGTCTCGGGGGTCGATGCCGATGGCTCCGGCCAGTTGCCAGACAAGGCCCCATCGACCAGACGGTCCAAATCCATCGTGTCGATTTTTGTTTCGACGGCGGCGGTGGCCTTCTCGATGAGCCGTGCCTGCGCCGCGACCGCCTTGGCCCGATCCATCCGGCCGCGGCTCTGGAAAAAATCCGTCAGTTCCTCATAGAACGCCTTCTGCGCCGCTAACAGTGTTTTGCCGTCAAAGGCGTTTCGGACATCGGCATCCGTGACCTTGTGGGCTTCAAATTGCGATTCGAGCAAGGCACACAACACCTCACCGAGCAGCATTTCATCTGTTCCCAGCCGTGTGAGCAAGGGCGGCTCACCCGCTTCCGGCTGCAAGAGGTCAATCTCCAGCTTGGTTTTGACGTGCATCGCCGTGCCGAGCGTCAGGGTAATCGTCCACGTCCGGCCCGCTGCGTCGTTAAATGTCTTCATTCGCCACCGCCTTCCTGCCCACCGGCCGGTTCGTACCACGAGTCGAATCTGGCCAGCTTGGCGGTGACGCTGACGGTGATGGCCTCTTCCAGCGGCTCATTCCGCGAGAAGTTGGTAATCGACCAGTTGCCCACCGGCCCTTCGGCCAGGCTGCCTTCGACATCGTGTTTTTCAGTCAAGGCCGCCAGCGCGACGGTGCCGTTGGATAGATAGGCGTTCTTGATGGCGGTAAAGGCCGCATCGCCGGGCTTCCACTGCATCTCAAACTCCAGCGTCGCCTCACGCAGGGTCGGGGCCGTCGCCCGCCAGCCCTTGTTGCCGCGGGTGGTGATGTCAGCCTCGCCCGCCTCCATGTTCAAGGTCACATCCTTGACGTTACCGACCAGCGTCAGCGTTGACGGCAGCGTCGGCCCATCGCCGGTGATGGCTGCGCCAAAGTACAACGCCGCGTTCATCCCTAACAAAAAGTCCATAATTTAAAACTCCTTTCAGTCGTTTGGGCTTCCAGCCGCCAGCGGCCAGCCTTCAGTAGGGTTTATTTCACAGAATCCCGCCACAGTGCGGGGAGTGTTGCTTTTTCTTTTTCAAACGCCGGCCCCATGTACGGGCGGGGCCGGACGGTCACTTTGGTGTTATCCTTGCCTCGGTCCAGCATCACCGTGCCGCCGTATTCGAGGGCACTGGGCGCATCGCCGCGGTTGTTCTCCGTCAGCCGCATCGGGCCGATGACCACGCTCTTTCGGCTGGGCTCATAGCTAAAGAAGATAAACCGCTTCAAAAGCCCGGTATGGCTGGAAGGCGGCTGGCCCGGCGCAGACGATGCTTTACGCTTTCGGATACTGCCCCTGGCCGAGCGCCGCACGAACGCCCCGAACCGCGAGAATACCTTTCGTGTGGCCTTGTCCACAGCACCGAGCACCGTGGGGCTGTCAAAGAACAGACGTGTAATCTTTATTCCGCTCATTCGACCAGCACCCGCCCGTTGAGCGTCGGCAGCATATCGCTGAATGATGCGCCGGTTTTCATGTCAAACAGGAACGCGACGGCATTGGGTGCATCCGGTGCGGTATTTTTGTCCACATCGACAACCGGTGCGTAATACAGCGTGCCGTACAGCGTCTTGACATCGGTCGCCGGGATCATCACCCGCCAGTCGCCGCTTTCCGGATGTCGTGTGGCGGCGATACGGCCCTGGGCAAATGTTACGCTCGCCGCACACTCGCCGCTGGTGGCATGCAGGACGTTGCCGGTCTTATCCTCACGAAACACGACGGTTAACGCGTCCTCGCCGCCATAGGGGATGACCAACATTCTGTTTTCATAGCGTTTTGACATGACAGTCTCCTGTGCTTATCGTTTTCGGTACAGCGACCGGTACAGACCGGGCAGCTCGGACGGGGGCGCTTGTCTGGGGTCTAAATATGGATAGCCATTGTTAATCACATTCGCCGGGTCAATATTCCACAGGGCTTGGAAGTTCCAGCCGGGATAGCTGGTTTTGTCCTTCGCTTCTGCAACCGACAGCCGCTGTCCGTGTACGCTCGTACTTGCTGCATCATCGCTGACCCAGTAGCAATTCTTGACGATGGCCGTCTCGCTGTTGGTATAGCCGCTGAACTGGCCGACATTGTTTCGGCCCGTGGCCAGCCCTGTCGAATAACACCGCTCGACACGCGCCTCATCGCCAATCCCCCCGGCAAAACCGCCGATACTGTCATTGTTGCCGCCCTGTACCGTGCCGCGGGCATAACAATCCTTCACGGTAGAGTTATAGCTGATCCCGCAGGTAAACCCGCCCGCCGAGTGCCGGTTGGTGCCCGTCATCGACACGGACACATCCGCCCAGCTGCGCCGTGCATGTCCGACCACGCATTGGCCAATCAGCCCGCCTGCGGTATAGTTGGTGCCAATGACCGTGCCCGTTGCCGAGCAGTCTTCGATACGCCCGCCCGCGGTGACATGGCCGACCAAGACCCCCGTTGCCGAATTGCCGCGCACATACGCATTGCGGAGGTGGGTGTTTTTAATCTGACGCGGCAGATGGTTATATCCGTAGGCCGACAGCCAGCCGAACAGGCCGCAGCCGGTCAGCGTGTTGCGATTGATGTAGAGCCCGGTAATCTGAAACCCCTGACCATCATACCGCCCGACAAACTGTTTTGAGGAGGTGCCGATGGGGGTAAACCCCGCGGATGTCCAGACGCTTGAATCATAGTTTCCGCTGCCGGGATTGGTCGGCGATGCGTCGATAGTCTGGGTTTGCACATATTCCAAATCCATAAAACCGGCCAGCTGAATCCCCTGCAGCTCATAGACCGTGCTGATGGTCACCTTACCAATCGATTCGGTAATAACAACAGCAGGGCTCCAGCCGGACAGCGGAAACACCCACGGATTGCCCTGACAGGCCGCGAGGGTTTGTTCGTTCGTGTCCTCAAAGACCCACGCATCGTTTTTATACAGGATAGAGACTCCGCCGCCCAATCGGACATAGCCCGACCATGTGCTGTAATACACCCCATCCCCGGTGCCATCAAAGCCCTGGACCTGAATCCGGGCAGGTTTGTAGGGGGCAATATCACTGTAATCCGTGATAATCATGCCGCCATTGTCAAAGCTGCCGTTATCGGCCTCCCAGCCCGACAGAGGGAAATTGTCCTCATCGCCGCCGGTATTGACAAACATCGACACGGCACTGTTGCCGTCCCAATACCACAGCGCCCAGCCCCTCTGTTCCCAATAGTCAATCCAGACATTCCAGTTTTCGACGTGATAGTATTCCCCGTAGTTTTTCTCAAAATAACCGTTTAATAAAGACGGGAGAAGGCCCTGGATGTGAATTTTTGTGGGAATCGCCATTACGCCCGCTCCTTTTCGATGGGGTCAACCGGTATGACAGGCTCTTTCTCAGCCTTATCCATCGCCTTGATTTGGGCCGTACAGTCCAGGGCATTCCGTTTGAGTTTTGACAGTTCCTCCCGGATAACCAGTGCGGGGAATTGCTCG
>JAAYCR010000004.1 GCA_012729675.1 Phycisphaerae bacterium
CATTGTATTGCAACGTATCCCTTTTAAAAATCTGGCTTCGGTTGGGGGGTGTTTGAAAAGCATAAATCAGCATCGCCGAAGGCGATTCCCATTATTTTTACCCACAAATTATTCCGAAGAGCCAAATTAACAACGAAACAAGATTTCGTTTTAGTCGCTCAATAGAGATAATAATCGACGATGGTTCGCCCACCTTGCTTGAAACCAAGGGCGACGGCATAATTAGTCTCGTAACAATTGGCTTAATAAGGCAATCAACTCGAATTTCTTCTCAAGGAAAAAGTTTAATTCTCGCAATAGAGGAACCTGAGTCTCATTTACACCCTCAAGCAATGCATCAGTTGAATGATGTCATAAAAGAAATATCCAACGACCATCAAGTAATAATAACCACTCACAATCAAGCATTTGTTGAACGCAATAATATTGAAGCAAATATTATAATTCAAAACCAAAGACCACATGTTGCACAAAATACGGGAGAAATACGGGATAGTTTAGGTGTCAGGATTGGAGACAACCTTGTAAATTGTGAAGTAGTCTTGATAGTTGAAGGCCCCGAAGATGAAAAAGTATTAAAACATTTTATTTGTGCGAAATCTTCAAAGCTCAAATCTGCATTTGGTGACAATAGAATTAACATAAATATCCTTCACGGAGCGGGAGGTTTATCATATAAAATAGATGAAGTTAATAGGAGTCTCTGTCGATGGCATTGCTTTTTGGATAGTGATTATGCGGGTAATGAGTCTTATAAAAAAGCTGTTTCAAACGGGATGTTAAAACCAAAGCAGGTAACCTTCACCTCTTCAAAAGGTACACCAACAGAGTTAGAAGACTGGTTTCTGATGGATGTTTACAGAGATTATATTGAAAATGCATATGGTAAGATACTCGAAAGTGAACATTTTACGAAGCACAAAGGGAATTGGTCTTCGAGATTGGAAACCGCCTTTATTAAAACAGGCAAACTTTGGGATGACAACATTGAATCGACAATAAAAAACGACATCGCTGATCTTTCTATAAAACATCCTGATCCAATAAAAAATAAATGCAAACCGATTTTGGATTCACTGGTGCTTTGTTTAGAAAAGTTATTAGATGGCGAAAACTGATAAATCTTTGGTTTGGAGTTCATTTCCATGACACCACTCAGACGATTGGAAAAGTGGAACTGCGGGCGGTCTGGGCCAGTGGGGCCGGTGATTTTGCACCGTGTTTTACAAGGGAATAACCGATGCCATACTTAGACGAAGCACAGGTTGAGATACACGCGGTGGACTGGCTCCGGGAGCTGGATTACGACTATGTGTATGGGCCGGACATCGGGCCGGAGGTGCTGACGGCCGAGCGGGCCGATTATGCGCAGGTGGTGCTGGTCGGACGGCTGCGGCAGGCGCTGGGACGGATTAACCCGGACGCGACGCCGGAGGTGATCGATGAGGCCATCCGCAAGGTGACCCGGCCGGAAAGCCCGTCGCTGATCGAGAACAACCGGCGGTTTCATCGGCTATTGACCGAGGGGGTGGATGTGCCCACTATGGCCGACGGCCAGCAGCGGACCTTCAAGGTGTGGCTGGTGGACAGCCGGGAGGTGGGCAACAATGAGTTTCTGGCGGTCAACCAGTTTACGGTGATCGAGCATAAGAACCGCCGGCCGGATGTGGTGGTGTTTGTCAACGGGCTGCCGCTGGCGGTGATAGAACTGAAGAACCCGACGGATGAGAAGGCGACAATCCAAAAGGCGTATAATCAGCTTCAGACCTACAAGGACGACATCCCCAGCCTGTTTGTATATAACGAGCTTTTGGTGCTGTCCGACGGGCTGACGGCACGGGCCGGGACGCTCAGCGCCGGGCCGGATCGGTTTATGGCGTGGCGGACGGTGGACGGGCGGACGATTGCGCCGCTGTCGAGTATTCAGCTTGAGACGCTCATCAAGGGGGTGTTTGAAAAGCGGCGGCTGATTGACTATATCATGAACTTTGTCGTCTTTGAGGATGACGGCGGCAAGATCGTCAAGAAGGCCGCGGCGTATCATCAGTATTTTGCGGTCAACAAGGCGCTGGACTGTACGGTTGCGGCCAGCCGACCGGACGGCGACCGGCGCATCGGGGTGATCTGGCACACACAGGGCAGCGGCAAGAGCCTGTCGATGGCGTTTTATGCGGGCAAGCTGATCCAGCAGCGGGAAATGGAGAATCCGACGCTGGTGATAATCACCGACCGCAATGATTTGGATGACCAGTTGTTCGGGACGTTTTGCGGGTGTAAGGATTTGCTGCGTCAGTCGCCGGTACAGGCCGAGAGCCGGGCCGATTTGCGGGAAAAATTAAAGGTGGTCTCCGGCGGGATTGTATTTACGACCATCCAGAAGTTTCTGCCGGAAAACAGAGGTGATGCGCACCCGGAATTGAGCGACCGACGTAATATTGTGGTGATTGCCGACGAAGCCCACCGCAGCCAGTATGATTTTATCGACGGCTACGCCCGGCACATGCGGGATGCACTGCCGAATGCGTCATTCATCGGGTTTACCGGCACGCCGATTGAGCGGGATGACCGAAGCACACAAGCGGTCTTTGGCGACCATATCCACACCTATGATTTTCGACGGTCGGTTGAAGACAAGGCGACTGTGCCGATCTTTTATGAAAGCCGTCTGGCGCGGATTGAATTGGATGAGGCGGAAAAGCCGAAAATTGACCCGGAGTTTGACGAGATCACCGAAGGTCAGGAAGAAGATGTTCGCAAGCAGCGATTGCGCAGTAAGTGGGCGTCGCTGGAGGCGATGGTCGGCACGGAAAAGCGGGTTCGACTGGTGGCCGAGGACTTGGTGGAGCATTTCGAGCGGCGTTTGGAGGCGATGGACGGCAAGGCGCTGATTGTGTGCATGAGCCGGCGGATTTGTGTGGATGTGTATAACGCACTTGTCAAGTTGCGGCCGGGCTGGCACAGCGCTGACGATGCACGCGGCACGGTCAAGATTGTGATGAGCGGCTCGGCCTCGGATGACAAAAACTGGCAGCCGCATATTCGCAACAAAGCGGCACGCGAGGGGCTGGCCAAACGGTTTAAGGCTCCGGATGATGCGTTGAAGATTGTGATTGTGCGGGATATGTGGCTGACCGGGTTTGATTGTCCCTGTATGCACACGATGTATGTGGACAAACCCATGCGGGGACACGGGCTGATGCAGGCAATCGCGCGGGTCAATCGGGTCTTTAAAGATAAGCCGGGCGGGTTGGTGGTGGATTATCTGGGGCTGGCCGATTCGCTGAAACGGGCACTGGCCAACTATACCGAAAGCGGCGGCGAAGGTCAGGCCGCGTTCGATCAGGAACAGGCCGTTGAGGTCATGCTTGAAAAGTACGAAATTGTCCGCGGGATTCTGTATGGGTTCGACTATCTGTCTCTTGTGTATGGCGAAACTGACAACCCGATGGTCGGGATTGCCGAGACGATGGAGTACATCCTGTCGCTGGAAAAAGGGAAAGAGCGGTTTTTGAAGGCGGTGTCGGAATTGTCAAAGGCGTTTGCCTTGTCCGTGCCGCATGAGCAGGCGATGAAGATTCGCGATGAGGTCGGCTTTTTCCAGCACGTTCGGGCGGCATTGGTCAAATCGACAACGATGGAATCAGAAAAGACCTACGATGAAATCGACACGGCGATCAAGCAGCTTGTCTCCAAGGCGGTCATCTCGAATGAAGTGGTGGACATTTTTGCAGCGGCGGGGTTGGACAAGCCGGATATTTCGATTTTGTCCGATGAGTTTTTGGAGGAAGTGCGTCAGTTGCCGCAGCGGAATCTGGCTCTGGAATTGCTTAAGAAGCTGATCAATGATGATATTCGAGTACGGTCGAAAAAGAATCTGGTTCAGGCTCGGTCGTTTGCCGAGATGCTGGAGGAGGCCGTCCGCAAATATCAGAATCGCGCAATTGAAGCGGCCGAGGTGATTGATGAGTTGATTAAGCTGGCCAAAGAGATGCGGCAGGCTCAACACCGTGGAGAGCAATTGAACCTGACCGAGGATGAGGTGGCCTTTTATGATGCGCTGGAAGTCAACGACAGTGCGGTAAAAGTCCTTGGCGATGAGACACTGCGGACGATTGCTCGCGATTTGGTGGAAAAGGTTCGCAGCAGTGTTTCGGTGGACTGGACGGTTCGGGAAACTGCGCGTGCTCAAATCCGCGTGATGGTCAAACGCATTCTGCGACAGTACGGCTATCCGCCGGATAAGCAGGAAAAGGCAACGCAGACGGTGTTGAAACAGGCTGAATTGCTGTGCAATGCCTGGGTAAATGAGTAATCAACCTTGAATTCTACTGAAGAGGAATAATTAGGCGCAAGGAAATGTACGGCGTTAGATATTATTGGGAATAGCCCACAGTGCCAATACAATAAATCTTAAACGAGTGTTAAAATGTATGAAGGCTCTCTACCGACACAAACGAAGCGGCGATATTTTCGCGATTGAGACGGACGCGGCGGGGAGTGTGCTTTCGACCAGTGGGCCGCTGTTTGGGGATGGGTTTGATCCGGCGGTGCTGGACTATGACGAGTACTGGAACAGCGAGATTGCGGCCAAGCTGGACGACTTTGAGCGGATCACCAAAGACGACTATCGTGAATTACTTCGCAAAAACGGCTTTATTATCGGCCATAACCAGCGGCATTTGTTTTGAAGAAAAAACTTGCATTTTGACACAAAAAAGTCTATAATGCAGGGCAACAATTGAATACAGGCGTTCACTGAACGGATCGCGTTGCAACTGAAACCGGCAAGTTTTTTTGCCTCTTCAAAAAAATTTGTGGGTTTCAACCGGTTCCGGTAATGCACCAAGATTGTGATACA